>JAIVIG010000153.1 GCA_020200675.1 Actinomycetota bacterium | reverse complement strand
CGTTCCGGTGTCGGAGGTTACGGGGGCGCCGGAGATGCTCGGCGGGCGGGTCAAGACGCTGCACCCGAGGATACACGGCGGCATTCTGGCGGATCTGGAGGACCCGGATCAGGTCGTGGAACTGGTCGACCACGAGATAGGACCGATAGACCTCGTGTGCGTGAACCTGTACCCGTTCGAGGAGACGGTCGCGGGCGAGGCCTCCGAGAAAGAAGCGATAGAGCAGATAGACATAGGCGGCCCCGCGATGCTCCGCGCGGCGGCGAAGAACTTCAAGAGCGTCACGGTCGTCCCGTCGCCGAAGTTCTACAAGGAGGTCGCCGCGGAGCTAGAGTTCGGCGAGGTCTCGGAGGAGACGAGGAAACGGCTGGCGTTAGAGACCTTTCGCAGGACCGCCGGGTACGACGCCGCCATCTCCGCGTGGCTCACCGAACGGGTTGATGGGGATGTTTCCGATGGAGAGAGCGAGGAGGCTCCACCGGAGGACGGGAGCTTCCCGGAGGTGCTGACGAGGCGCTACGAGCGCGAGCTCTCCCTGCGCTACGGTGAGAACCCGCACCAGGAGGCGGCCTACTACGCCGAGACCGGGGTTTCGCACCTCTTGAGCGGCGTGGAGCAAGTGCAGGGCCGTCCTCTCTCGTTCAACAACCTCTACGACGTGGACGCCGCGCGAACGCTCCTCGCCGACCTCACCGAGGAGATAGAGCCGGCGGCGGTCATCATCAAGCACGCCAACCCGTGCGGGGCGGCGCTTGGCAACTATCTCGGGGAGGCGTACCGCAAGGCTTTCGCCTCCGACCCGATCTCGGCCTTCGGGGGCATCGTGGCTTTGAGCGGGCCCGTGGATGGGAAGTTGGCAAATGAGATCTCGCAGGTCTTTACGGAGGTGCTGATCGCCCCGGCCTTCGACGAGGAGGCGCGCGAGGTCTTCTCGGAGAAGTCGAACATGATCCTGCTGGAAGCGGGACCTCTGGTACGTCCCGAGCTCTCGGCAAAGCACGTCACGGGCGGCCTCCTGCTCCAGGCCACGGACCGCGTTGAGGCGAGTTCGGATTACGAGCGGGTGACCAAAGCGGAGCTTACGGTGGATGAGTTTGGCGAGCTCCTCTTCGCCTGGAAGGTCGCCAAGAGCGTGAAGAGCAACGCCATCGTGCTCGCCAGAGACTCGGCAACGGTCGGCATCGGAGCGGGTCAGACGAGCCGGGTGGCGTCGGCGGAGATCGCGGTAAAAAACGCGGGCGAGAGGGCGACGGGAGCAGTGGCGGCGAGCGACGCCTTCTTCCCGTTCGCCGACGGGCTAGAGGTCCTCGCGGACGCCGGCATAAAGGCCGTCATCCAGCCCGGCGGCTCCAAGCGCGACGCGGAGGTCGTAGAGGCTGCCGACCGGCGTGGCGTGGCGATGCTCATGACCAAACGACGCCACTTCCTGCATTGACTGTCAGGGGGGCAGGGGACGAGGGCGGCGGGCCGCAGAGGCAGCCTCTGCTCGTGACGATCCTGAACTATTCAGAGAGGGTCGTGTATTACGGGGCGGCTTTCGCCCTGCTCGTGACGATCGTGATGCTCTTCGTCTCGGTGGGGACGGCGCTTCTGGCGATCTTCGAGGCGGGTCCTCTAGATACGGCGCTCCTGGTCCTGGATCGGGTGCTCCTGATCTTCATCTTCGTCGAGCTTCTGGACACCATCGGGATCTTCGTGCGCGAGAACGAGATCAGCGCCGAACCGTTCCTCCTTATAGGCTTGATCGCCGTCGTCCGGCGCATACTGCTCGTCACCGCCGAGGCCGAACAGACCATCGGCACGGCGGAGTTCCCGAACCTGATCCTGGAGCTCGGCGTCCTGACGGCGCTCGTGATCTCGCTATCCTTCGCCCTCTACTTCACCCGCCGTACGAGAGACCGGAGGAGCAGTGATCCCGACTAGCGCAGCCCCATCACGAGCACCTTTCGGCGATAGAGTCCAAAGGCCCGGTCTGATAAACTTTCTCATCAGAGGGCCAGTAGCTCAGTGGCAGAGCAGGGGACTTTTAATCCTCGTGTCGTAGGTTCGATCCCTACCTGGCTCACGAGCCTCCTTTGGAGGCCGCACGCCCCCATCGTCTAGAGGCCCAGGACACCGCCCTTTCAAGGCGGCGGCACGGGTTCGAATCCCGTTGGGGGCACGCTCGGGCAGGCCCGCGCGGAGTCCACGAAGCTCCACGGGCGTCCGTGGGCGATTAGCTCAGGGGTAGAGCGCCTCCCTTACAAGGAGGAGGTCGCTGGTTCGAACCCAGCATCGCCCACTACTGAAAAATCCTGTTTTGCAGGGGTATCGTGGGACAGGTAAAGAGCTGGGAGAGGATCTCAGCACTTTCTGACACCAATTTGACACCAACATGGTGGGGTTCGCTGTTTGATGTGGGGAGGGGTAGATAACGAATGCTGACCAACGAGACGGTCGAAAGTCTTCGAGGCTTTGTGGACTACTCGCGGAGCCTCGAAGGTGATGAGAAGGGGGAGGCCCAGGTCTTCTGCGACCGCCTGTTCCGCGCCTTCGGCCACGAGGGGTACAAGGAGGCCGGTGCGACGCTAGAGTACCGGGTGCGGAAGAAGGGGAAGGGTACAAAGTTCGCTGACCTCTTGTGGCGGCCGCGCCTGCTCCTTGAGATGAAGAAGCGCGGGGAGAAACTGGAGCGCCACTACAGCCAGGCCTTCGATTATTGGCTCCAGCTCGTGCCTCAAAGGCCGCGCTACGTGGTCCTCTGCAACTTCGATGAGTTCTGGGTCTACGACTTCGACACGCAGCTCGAAGACCCCGTAGACAAGGTCGCCCTGGTGGACTTGCCCGATCGCTACGCCGCCTTAAACTTCCTGTTCCCCGACGATAGGGAGCCGCAGTTCGGCAACAACCGCGTCGCCGTCACCCGCGCCGCCGCCGATAAGGTGGCTCGGGTGTTCAACTCGACCGTCGCCCGCGGGGAGGACCGGGGCGTCGCGCAGCGGTTCGTGCTCCAGTGCGTCGTGGCGCTCTTCTCCGAGGACTTCGGCCTCCTACCGAGCGGCCTGTTCACTGCGCTCGTCGACGAGTGCCGCCAGGGTAGGGCCAGCACCTACGACTTGATCGGGGGCCTCTTCAGGCAGATGGGCAGCTCTAGGACCGCGCGGGGTGGTCGCTTCAGGAACGTCGAGTACTTCAACGGTGGCATCTTCGAGGAAACAGAGCCCATCGAGCTCAACCCCGACGAGGTGGCGCTCCTGGCAGAGGCCGCCTCAGAGAATTGGGGGAAGGTGCAGCCCCAAATCTTCGGCACCCTGTTCCAGAGCAGCATGGACGAGGCCGTTCTTGAGCTCCCAGGCTCTCAAGCGCCTTCCCTCGCGCCAGTCTGTGGCTTCCTTTGAAAGTGAGTTGTCCATGAGCCGATCCTACCACAGCGTTTAGCAGCCTCCGCACAGATCAGTAACTTTGGCCAGCGCGCCCGGGCCGAGTTCGGCATCACCTCCCGCCTCAGCACCCGCCAGTTCTACGGCATCGACAAGAACCCCTTCGGCGTCGAGCTGGCCAAGATCACACTAGTCCTAGCCAAGGAACTCGCGCTCGCCGAGGCTCGCCAGATGATCGACACGGCGGAGCTGAATCTCCCCCTCGACTTCGTGGACACTGCCCTACCCCTCGACAATCTGGACGCGAACATTCGCTGCGACGATGCCTTGTTCTGCGACTGGCCCGAGGCAAACGCCATCGTAGGCAATCCGCCTTACCAATCGAAGAACAAGATGCAGCAAGAGTACGGAGCCGGGTACATCAGCCGCGTGCGTGATCGCTACCCGGAGGTGCCGGGACGCGCCGACTACTGCGTCTACTGGTTCCGGCGCGCGCACGACGAGCTGCCACTCGGCGAGCGGGCGGGCTTGGTCGGTACCAACACCATACGCCAGAACTACTCCCGCGAGGGCGGCCTCGACCACATAGCGCACAACGGCGGGACGATAACTGAGGCCGTCTCAACCCAACCCTGGTCCGGTGAAGCTGCCGTGCACGTCTCTATCGTCAACTGGATCAAAGGGGACCAGCCGGGCAATAAGCTCCTTTACCGGCAGCTCGGCGACAGGAGTGACAGTGACATCGAGGTCCTAGAGCTCGACTACATCAACCCGGCGCTTTCGGGGAGCTTGGATGTCACCGGAGCGAAGCGCCTCCGCACGAACATAGACTCGGGCGCTTGCTATCAGGGACAGACTCACGGACACGAAGGTTTTCTCCTCTCGCCCGAAGAGGCGCGGACTATGATGCGCGACCCTTCAGCCGAACCGTTCATCCACCCGTACATGATCATCGCGGACGATATGCTCGGCAACAGGCCGCCTTCGCCGCGGCGCTACGTCATAGACCTTAACCGTTGCCCGGACATCTTTTCGGCTATGCGGAGCGGTAAAGCCTTCGAGCGTCTACAAAACCGCGTCTTGCCCACAATTGAGGCCAAAGCCGACGAGGAGCGCCAGAATACCGGTAAGAGCACCGGCCCACACCAGAACCACTTCCGCCGTTGGTGGAGGTTTTGGCGTGGTCGCGTCGAGATGTTGGACAGGATCGCCCAGGTACCGCGCTACGCCGTCTGCGCACAGGTGACCAAGCGGCCCATCTTCGAGTTCGTGGACCCCTCCGTCCGCCCCAACGCCGCGCTCATCGTCTTCCCGTTACCCGACGACTATTCCTTCGGCGTCCTGCAGTCCGGAATTCACTGGCTCTGGTTCGTCGAGCGGTGCTCCACGCTGAAGGGCGACTTCCGCTACACCTCGGACACTGTCTTCGACGCCTTCCCCTGGCCGCAGTCGCCCACAACGGCCCACGTCGCGGCGGTCGCCGAGGCCGCCGTCTCGCTTCGGAACCTTCGGAGGGAGGTCATGAGCAACAACGGGTGGAACTTCCGGGAGCTGTACCGCACCCTGGAGTTACCGGGAGCGAACCCGTTGAAATCCGCTCACGATGTACTAGACGCTGCAGTCCGAGCCGCTTACGGCATGGGACCAAAGGAGGATCCGCTCACCTTCCTGCTCGCCCTGAACGGCGAACTAGCCGACCGCGAGGCGGACGACCAACCGGTAATAGGGCCCGGACTCCCGCCGTTGGTCGGAGATGCGCAACACTTCGTCACGACTGACCGCATCGCTTACGAAGGGTGGCGGGAAATCTAGGAAAGTTCACGACAACGTGTCTTCCGAACCTGGCTCCTCTGGCAGGTCTTCTTCGAGGGCGTCTTCCATGGCGCGGGCGGTATGGTTGCCCATGCCCGGTACGACGTGGCTGTAGGTAGCGAGAGTTATGGCTATGTCCGCTGCTTGCCGGACACGCGTGCCTTCGACGCGGTTTAATCGGGGTTCGCAAGGATGGGCAGCTGATATGGCCGCCTTCCTCTAATCCCACGCGACGGTTGCGCTTGACAGCTCGTAGCGGACGCGGTGAGGGGGCAGCGATACGGGAAGGCGCGTAGTAAGAGATCACAACCTCGACCCGGGGTCCTTGCTCCGCTGGGGCTTCGGCCCAACCCCTAAGAGACAGGCCCTTTGAGAGTCACAGGCTTCTCCCCTGGTCCCACAACCCTCGGATGCCCAGCGTCTCGGCGTCGAAGAGCGCCACGTACCCGCAATTGCCGCACGAGACCCTCACGAGCCCCCCGCCTTCGGTGAGATCCGTATCGCCTTGTTCCAAGAGCGCCCTGACGTAGGAAGCCTCGGCGAATTTCCAGCTGCTGTCTGCGCAAAGCGGGCAATGGACGATCGCTTTCGAGCGCATCCACCCCTCTAGGATCCGGCTTTGGTCGGGGCTTAGCGGCATCGGACCTCCTTGTACGTTGTCCCGGTCTAGGATACCAACCACCGAGAATTCCAGGCTGCCGAAAAGGAGCACGCCAGTGACAATAGCTTGCGCGTAGGGCTAGGGGGCGGCTCGTCCTCGACGTGAATCGGGAGGAGTTTCCCCCGGTTTAGTGGAGGCCACTAGGCCATCCTTACCCAGGCTGTGTCCCACCTTCGATCACGCTCTTCACGTCTACGAGGGATCGCGTTAGGGAGGCGTCAAGACCCTGTAAAGTGGTCAGGGGCGGGTCGACAAGAAAACTCTCGTAGCCTTCTTGCGTCGCTTCGTCGCACACTGCGAGCAGTCGGTCTGCGTTGTCGTCCCCGTCTATGCTCCAGTCGTTTCGGTATACACCCTGGCTCGTCCACGGCCTTTCTATGCCTTCTGCTGGTACCCAGTGGTACAAAAATTCTCTCGCGTACTCCCTAGAGCGGAAGAAACAGAACGGGTGTACCCCCGCTAGTGGAGGAAAAGGCACCGGTACGTACCCAAGGCGTTCGTGTTGAAACCAATACAGCGGCGGCCGGCGCCTGTCGTCTTGTGGAACCATCCTTCGAACAACCTCCTATGAGCGCCCTTGCCCCGCTGGGCCTCTAGCTTACCTAGCTTACCAAAGGGCATGCGTCTAGCAGTTACTGGCAAGACGTAGGGCCGAGGCCTCCCGACGAGAGACACCGACCCTAGAGAACCCCAAGTGTAAACGGTGGTTACTTCAAAAACTCTTTGGCCGCCCTCTACTTACTACGGCTGGATCCCTTCTTCGAGGTTCCTCCGGACTTCTCAAGATACTTCTTGGCCTCTTTTGCAATCCTATCCATTATGCGACCGGACCACGTTCCTTCCTCTGCTATACTTTGCTGCCGATGTTCTTACCCGATCGAGTAATTTCCTAATCCGGTGGCATAAAGGGTACCGAAACCCCGATCAGGATCCTGGCCCTTCCTTATTAACAGGACTTACGCGGTAGGATGATCCACGGGCTCGAAAACCGAGAGACGCCACAACCGGATACGATGAGGTTTGCCCGAACCACTCGTACCCGGTGGAGGTTATCTCGTGGCGTCTCAACTCTATCGTACCACCCAACCCCTCGCCGCCCAAGTCGCTCTCGTGCTGGACCGCCTCGGCATAAGCGGGGTGGGCAGCCCGATCACGGCCGCGCTGATCGGGCTGCTGTACGTGAGCGGATTGATCCTCCTGGACGTGCGCCAGACGCAGACACGCTCGCTCGCGGAAGTTCACTTCCCCAATCCCCTACACGCGTGGCGCGCTCATCTACGAGCCACCGCGTAAGTCCTGTAAGTGAGCAGGTTACGGAAGCGCTTGAGGGATGCTCTCATGGTGTGGTCCCTGCCGCGTTAGGCGTAAGCTCCAGCAGCCCGGATCGCTTCTTGCTTTCAATCAAGCCCCCGAACTTGCTATCCCTAGCGTATATAAGATTCGCTCAGGTAATTGTTGATCGGGCTCCAATGGTGGAGTGTCCCGGCTGCGGAGGAACGTTTGTCCCAGAATCGGGTAAGCAGAAGTATTGCACCAAGAGTTGTGCTAACACCAGTCGATGGCGCCGGTGGAAGGAGCGCCAAGGCAAGTAGCCGTGGCAGCAATAACGGCAGCAGTAGAGCTTAGGACAGACCCGAACGCAAAAGAACTCGGCTCCTATCGTGGGCCGGGTTCTTGCCTTATCTAAGCCACATGCCGTGATCCTGTAGGACGAATCAGGACAACCGAAGCCGGATTAGAAGTCCGCTGCTCTGTCCTGCTGAGCTACGGGCGCTTAGGGGACTCCGGTTGGGTATCGGCGTGGAACCGCTGCCGGCGCCGCGTGGAGCGGGTGAGGGGAATCGAACCCCCATCACCAGCTTGGAAGGCTGGAGCTCTACCATTGAGCTACACCCGCACGCCGGCTTCTGGTCGGGGCGAGAGGATTTGAACCTCCGACCCCCTGCTCCCAAAGCAGGTGCGCTACCGGGCTGCGCCACGCCCCGTCCGAGACCCGCAGGGAGTATACCAGAGTGCGAGAGATGTCTAGAACACGGCGGCGGGGACGGCGGCCTCTATCTCTTCTTCGAGGAAACGGCTGCCTAGAGCCGCGAACTCTTTGGGGTCGGCGCTGCACACGTAGGACGAGAGGCCCTCGTCCTCGGCGTGTTTGGGACGCCTGAGGTAGCCGCGGCGGGAGAGTATGCGTCCCACCTCCAGGGCGGTCTGTCCGGCGGAGGAGATCAGGCGTACCTCCGGACCCAATATCCGGTTGATGGGAGCGGAGATCAAGGGGTAGTGCGTACACCCCAGAATTACCGCGTCCACACCCTCCTCCTTGAGCGGGGCGAGGTAGCCCCGGGCGACCTTCTCCAGTTCAGGGCCGTCCACGACGCCGCGTTCGATGAGCGGCACGAAAGAGGGCGCGGCCTGCTCGTATACGTCCACCCCGGCGTCGAGGTTGTGTACGGCCCGGCGGTATGCCCCGCTAGCGACCGTGCCCTCCGTCGCCAGGACCCCTACGTGCCGGTTGCGCGTCTCCTCGACCGCCGCGCGCGCGCCCGGCTCGATGACCCCCACTATGGGAACGTCGAACGACCGCTGCGCCGCCTTGAGCCCCGCCGCCGTCGCGGTGTTGCAGGCGATCACGACCAGCTTCACGTCCAGGCCGATGAGGTAGCGGATGATCTCGAACGCGAACCACCTGACCTCGGTGAGGTCGCGCACCCCGTAAGGCACCCGGGCCGTATCCCCGAAGTACACAATATGCTCGTAGGGCAGCCGGTCCCGGATCTCCGAGAGCACCGTCAGACCGCCGACCCCCGAATCGAAGACACCTATGGGACGCGGGTCGCTCACGGGACGGCATTATATCCGCTCGGCGCGCGTTATATGCCTGTGGCACCTACCGATCGGGCGGCGGTCTCTGGTTCGAGCCCGAGCCACCGGTTAAGATTGGCCCCGTTCTTTGGCTAAAAGAGGAGGTCGTGTAATGAAGGCGGTAGTCATAAAGGAGCAGAACGGCGAGGTAGCCGTCGAGGAGCGCGAGAGGCCCTCCCCCGGTCCAGGTCAGGTCCTGATCCGGGTTCACGCTTGCGGTGTGTGCCATAGTGACCTGGCCGTCTTGCAAGGCGCGTTCCCGTTCGTCGAGTTCCCGCTCGTACCTGGCCACGAGGTCGCGGGCGTGATCGAGGAGGTTGGCGAGGGCGTCGCGTGGCCGGAGACGGGAGCCCGCGTCGGGATGCCCTGGCTCTACTCCTCGTGCGGCCATTGCGAGCAGTGCACGCGCGGCGACGAGGTGCTGTGCCAGGTTGCGCCGCAAATCACGGGGGTTACCACAGACGGCGGCTACGCCGAGTTCATGCTCGCCCCCGCTGCCTACGTCGCCCCCATCCCCGACGTCCTGGACTTCGCCGACGCCGCCCCCCTCATGTGCGCCGGCCTAACCGTCTACAACGGCCTGAGAAACGCCGACTTCGAGCCGGGCGACAGGGTCGCCGTGATCGGGCTCGGGGGCCTGGGGCACCTCGGTGTGCTCTACGCGAAGGCGATGGGCGCCCGCGTCGCCGTCCTCTCCAGCAGCCCGGACAAGGAGGACGAAGCTAAGGAGCTCGGCGCCGAGCGGTTCATCTCCGAGGAAGGCACGGCACTCTCCGAGGCGCTCCTCGACTGGGAGGGCGGGGCGAACGTCATCCTCGCCACCGCGCCGTCCACGAGGCCAATGACCGACGCCCTGCCCGGCCTCGCACCCGACGGCACGCTCGCGGTCCTGGGAGCCGCGGCGGGCGAGATCTCCGTGAGCCCGATGGACCTGATCGGTGCGCGCCGTCACCTTATCGGCTCCCCCTCCGGCTCGCGTAAGGACATCCGTGACGCCCTCCAGTTCGCCGCCACCCACGACGTACGCCCCCAAATTGCCAAGCGTCCCCTCGAAGACGCCGCCGACGTCCTCGACGAGATGCACGAGCGCCGCCTGCGCGGTCGCGTCGTCCTGACCATGGCGTAGGCGAAGCTGGAAACGACGAAGCCCCGACCCTGTTCGGTCGGGGCTTCTCTAGTGGAGGCGGCGGGATTCGAACCCGCGTCCGCGAGCGCGCCGTCCGTGAGATTCTACGAGCGTAGCTCCCAGTTTAGTCTCGCCTGCTGCGACGGACCGGGGCGCCGCCGAGAGGCCTAGCCCGTTGAATGTCCCCTCGGTGCTCCGGGCCAGAACGCTGAGGGTGAGCCCACTCAATGACACCGGGAACCGGGCCGTGGGCCGCCCGGACCGATGGGCTACCTTTTAGTTAAGCAGCCAGAGCCATTTCATCGTTGGCGTGTATCTTTTGCTGCCGGCGTTTTACGAGTCTCCAGCAAACTCGGCTCGTCTCACAGGACGCTGACCACTCCCGTCGAAGCCTATGCGCCCCCTTGTAGAGCAGATATTCTACCATTTTGGAGGGGATTTTAAAGCTGGTCAGCACGCCGCCTGCGGCGGCTCTCAGCATTTCAGCATGTCAGGCAACAC
>JAIVIG010000152.1 GCA_020200675.1 Actinomycetota bacterium | reverse complement strand
TAGTAGAAGTCGTGCTTGCCCTTCCTTGGGACGGTATGGGCCGCCATTCTCCGCCCGCACGGGCAAAAGAGGATGCCGCCCGAAAGCTCCCAGTAGCGCCTACCCGCGCTAGAGTGTGCCCGGTTGTTCAGGACCCTGCGCCTAGCTTCCTGCACGTGCTCACGCGGGATGCCGGGGTCGGGGATGGGCACCGCGACCCACGCCTCGCGCGGGTTGTCCTCGAAGCGGCGCGTCTTCCCGCCGTCCTTGTAGCGCACCTCGACGCGCTCCCGGTTGTACCACCAGACTGCATAGGCACCGCCTTGCGGGTCGAGCCTCACTAGCACCGCCCGATCGAGGTTGCCTTCCGCGATGAGCGCTTCGAGATCGGTGCGGGTGTGAGGGAGGTAGCAGTCGGAGAGAATCATCTGCCGGAGTACCGCCCGGCTCCACGTGTGGCCGTCGCCCGATCCCTTCGCGCCCCTCTCACCGCGCGGGGTGGGCACGCCATCGTGCGTAAGCGCCGAGGCTATTCCGTTCAGGCCGACCCCCTCTGCGGCCATCGAGAAGACCCTGCGTACGACGACAGCCTCGCCCTCCTCGACCTCGAAGTTCTTTCGATCAGGCGTGAACCGGAACCCGTAGGGGGCCACGCCCGCCACGACCTCGCCCTGCCTGGCCCTCTCGATCCTGCCCGCGCGGGTGCGGTCTCTTATGACCTTGCGCTCCTCTTCCGCGTACTCGTCCTTGATCGCGTCCACGAAGCGGCTACCCGTGTCGTCCAGACTCCTGAGCCTGACGCCGAGGTCTCAAAGGTCCTCTTCTAGTTGTAGGCGGTACAGACGCCTACGGAACAGGCGGTCCCTCTTGGTGGACCAAACCTCGTCTATCTCGCCCGCCTCGGCCAGCTCCAGGATGCGCTCGATGCCCGCCCGGAAGGGGTTTGCGCCCGAGTCGCCCTCTTCGAGGATCCTCTCTACGGCCTCGTGGCCCTCCCGCTCGGAGTAATCGTCAAGTCTCCGGCGCTGGTCGCTGGTGCTATAACCTTTCTTCTGCTCCTCGGTACTAATGCGAATGTAGTGGGCCACTTTCATGTTCGACATTCTAACCCCCAGATATGGGTGGGGGACCGGGCGGCAAACCTGGTCCCGCGACGGGACTGTTAGACCCCTGCCCGGTAAGCCACGCTACGGCTAGTGCCCCGCACGAAGACCACTACTAGGTGGCCTGCGGTCTGCAGCATGGCTCCTGGGGTACTTGTCGGCTGGGCCCCCCACAGACGACGAACAGTGCGGCTATAGTTCTATGTCGTAGGTGTAGCCAAGGGCGTGATGGTCGAGCACCATTGCCGGTGTGCGATTAGGCCACTGCATCAGTGGGTCATTTAGACCCGTGCCCGGGCCGCTCGACACGAATGGCGCTTGGGGATGCGCAATTTGCCACCTCACCCACAGCATGTCGATCCAGCAGTGGTGCAGGTAGAGTCGTAAGTGCCGCGCCCGCGATTCGTTAGCACCTGCTGCTGCGTGGGCAGTATGGCCGAACCGAGCGCCCGTCCAAGATTCCAGGCTGAATTGAACTGGCCCAGGAAGTTGTTGGCCCACAACGGATCGGACGTACTGCGGCGGACCGCCGAGGCCCAGTAGGGGATCGTGATGTCGGGGTGGATCTGTTGCAGCCTACGCTCGAAGCGGAGGAGCATTTCCCGGTGCCACGGCAGGAAGTGCGAGCTTCGATGTATGTTCATGAAAAAGTGCGTCGCGTGCATTTGGGCGAACCGGTCGATGACGCCGTTTGCTTTCAATTGGAAGAGCGCCTGGACGAAGCGGTCGCGCTCTACATCCGTGAGGCCACGGTAGGTCTTGCGGACGCCCATATCATTCCCTCCTACCGGACTCGGCTTCGCCGCGCCGGATCTCCTGAGCCCTCTCTCGGTAGTCGATGAACCTCCGCGCGAGATCCATCAGGTCGTCGCGCCAGTCGAAGGCGTACTCTTCAAGAGCGTATCGCCCGTCCGGCAGTTGGCCGAAGCGAACCGGCTGCTCATCAATGCGTAGTTCGAGGTCTTGTAGTTCGAGGTCCTCTTCGCGCTCGGCTTCGAGCCCTTCGCGCGGCCGCAACTCGATGCGATGTCCCTTATATTCCTGGCGTTCTGGTTCCATAAGGAAGCTCCTGTAGTTAGTGATTATTGTGGTCTCGATGTACGTTTTACGAGACTGTGACGTGCCTTGCCAACTATGGCCAAGGACCCGCACCATGTTGTTGACATTTCTTGATCTGCTTCCCTCCCAACTGTAGCCGAGCTCACGACTGCGCTGCAATGTGTATAACGGGCGGCGATGAATTCCCGATGAAATTTCGACAACTTTCACAAAAATTTGACAGAAAAAGGAGTGACGAACTTCTATGAGAAGGCACTGTTTGTCAAGCCGACGTGGCGGCCGCTCTGTGGGTGAACGCAACTGCTCTGCCCTTCGCGCTATGCTTCTATTCGCACTCTCTCGGGGAGCTCTCTCTTTGGTAGCTCGGTGCATTATGAGATCCATCTTTTCGGTTAATCTCGGGCGCTGCAATCTTCCGATCGGCCTTCCCGGAGGGTAGGTCAAGTTCGCTTGCGCAGTCACCTTTAGATCCGAAGCGCTTCGGAGAACAGCCGTGGCCATCCGCCATTTTGGGGTCGCCTCGCCGATGTGTGCCGGTATCTTCACCTCCTCTGCGCTTGTCTGCTCCATCGCCCCTCTCCGTTTACGCTGCTTCCTCCTGCTGTTCGCGACGATGGGTGTTGTAGAGCGGATCGTAGACCTCTCCGCTCACCCACAGGCGGTGCAAGAGCACCGAGAGCTTTCTCGCCACGGCCACCGCCGCTCGCTTCTTTGCGTTCTTGCCGCCAAGAGAAGCTATCTTCTCTCCGTGGCGTCTTAGGTCCGAGTCCGAGCCGAAGGGACCGAGGATGTAGTGGGCGCTGCCCACCAGGAGCCTCCTCAACATCTCGTCGCCCTCCTTGGAGATACGCCTCTGAGGATCTCTGTCTCCCGACTGATCTCTGGCGGGCACGAGTCCCAGATAAGCACCCACGCTGCGGCTCTTTTCGAAGCGGTGGGGATCCTCCAGGGTCAGCACGAAGGTCAGCGCCGTTAGCGGTCCGATGCCCTCGACCTGGCGCAAGAGCTCGGTTTCTGGGTAGCGCTCCTTGGAGATCGCCTCCAGCTGGCGCTCGTACCCCCGAATGCGCTGTGTCAGCGAGCCAATCTGCTCCAAGACGGGCCCGAGGGCCGCCCACAGCGCCTCTGGTATGTGCGCGGAGGCTTTCTTGTGGAAACTCACCGCGGGGCACTTGGGCAACCTTCCACCGAAGGATTTGACCGCCCCTCGAACGTGGTTTACGAGCTGCGTGCGAGCACCGACCAGCGCCTGGCGCGAGCGGATGATGGCCATATGGGACTGGGAGTCTTCGCCCCTGTGCTTGAGCGGGTACAAGAGCTTCGGATCCAGACGAGTCAGGCGAGCCAGGTTCTCGGCGTCTACCTCATCCGTCTTGCGCTTGTTGGCGTAGATGAGCCTCAGTTTGCGAGCATTGGCCACCAGTACCTCGTGACCGCATTCCTCGAGCACCCTGCTAGCCCAAGGCGAGTGGGTTCCGGCCTCTATTGCGATGCGCAAAGGCTGCTCGGAGGCGAAGCGTCGCCTGAAGGCCTCGGGGGTTGTGCGCAGCCTACCCTCCTCCATAACCTCGCCGCTTTGTGTGTCGATGAGGCACAGGTAGGAGTATTTGTCGCCGAGGTCCAATCCGGCTGTCGTCTTTGGTTTTTCCCTGCTACCATCCATGGTGGGCCGATCCTCCTCTCTGGGCCGCTAGAGCCCGTCAACCTTTGCAGACCCACAGGGTACTGCGTATGGGGGGTCGGCCTTCTCATCCCATCTTCCGAGAACACGCCTTTCTAGGCTGTGAGTACCATGGAGAATGGCTGTGGGCGACATCTTGGACCGGCCTGACCCTCCTTCTAGGTGAGCCAAAGGTGCCTTGCAAGTGACTCGTCGACCGGACTCCTTGGTGTCGCCCAACGGCCGCCCGGGGCCGGAGCAGCGTCGTGACCTCATAGGAGCTCGCCGGTGACGTGACCCGTCACAGTATCGTCCGTTCTCTCCTGCTTGTCGGGTGGTAAGTGACCGCGACATCGAAAGGAGCTGCGCGAACGTGACGATGATCGGCGCCGAGAGACCGGACACTAACAAGGTCGAGGTGATCCTGGGCGTGGACACACACACCTCGACGTCCACGTGGCGGTGGCTGTGGACCATCTTCTGGGCAGAGAAGCCTGGGCGAGTTGAGGGCGTGCCAACGACCGCAAAGGGCTACAAGAGGCTCCTCTGCTGGGCCGAGGGCTTTGGCCCCGTGAGGTGCGCTGGGATAGAAGGTGCCAGCAGAGCTACGGGGCTGGGCTCGCCCGCCACTTAAAGGCACAGGGAGTTGAGGTGCTGGAGGTGGAGCGTCCGAAGCGCCGACAGCGAAGCTCGCGCCGTAACGTCAAGTCTGACCCCTTAGACGCCGAGAGCGCCGCACGAGCGGTGTTGGCCGGCGAGACGTCGGGCGTGCCCAAGAGTGGTGACGGCTGTGTGGAGATGATCCGAGCCTTGCGGACGGCCCGTCGCTCCGCGATGATTAGGCCAGGACGCAGGCTGCTAAAGCGAGCTCCAGGGCTTGCGGGTGACAGCACCGGACGAACTCCTCAACCGTTTGCGCGGACTCTCCTCAAAGGAACTCGTCGTCGTGGCTGCACGCTTCCGTCTCGCAGATGACCCTCATGACGTACCGGCGGCAACCAAGTTCGCGCTCCGTTCGGTGGCTCGCCGTTACGAGGCTCTCTCGGCAGAGATCGCCGAGCTGGACGCGCAGCTCGATCGGCTGGTGACGCAAGTCGCCCCGGAGCTGGTCTCTTTGGCAGGCATCGGTACCGACCACGCCGCGACGCTACTGATCGTGGCCGGGGACAATCCCCAGAGATTGAGGAGTGAGGCTTCCTTCGCCAGTCTCTGCGGAGTGTCGCCCGTGGAAGCCTCCTCTGGAAAGGTAGTGCGCCACCGCCTCAACCGAGGTGGCAACCGGGAGGCCAACCGTGCGCTGTATATGATCTGTCTGGCTCGGATGAGACGAGATCGTCGCACGCAGGAGTACGTTGCAAGGCGCACTGCTGGCGAAGCCTGGCAAGAGCAAGCGAGAGATCATCCGCTGCCTCAAGC
>JAIVIG010000279.1 GCA_020200675.1 Actinomycetota bacterium | reverse complement strand
GACCTGAAGCGTGCCGCCCTTCTGCAATGCGCCGGGCCTCTGGCTGGTGTCGTTCGGGATGTAACGGTAAAGGAAGCTGACGCGAGTTCCGGGGGGCGTATCGTCCGCTACGACCTCGGCGTTGGGGTCAGGGGGGATGCTCCCACGGAAGTCGTCCTCGGTGAGGTAAGCGATGCCGGTGGCCGGGTCTATGTCTACCGCCTCGTGTGAGAAGAAGCCCATCTCCCGGATCGGGGTCTTGGAGAGCTCGTTCTCGGGGTCGTTAGGGTCCACCTCGAAGACGTAGCCGTGGTTCGTGGTGCGGTCCTCCTCGCAGGTAAGCCAGGTACCCCACGGCGTCGCCCCGCCCGCGCAGTTGTTGCGGGTGCCCGAGGAAGTGACGAAGTCCTTTATCTCCTTACGGTTGCGACCGACGACGATTCCGGTTGTGCCGCCCGGCTGTGACGGGTCGTAGGGGTTCGTGCCCACGACCGGATTAGGGTCCCCGGGCCTGAGTTCATGGTTACGCACCAGAACCGTAGTGTTTCTCGGTCCCTGGAAGGCTGCCATCCCGTCGAAGTCGCCAGGTACTGGAGCCCCGTTCGAGAGGGTAGAGCCTTCCTCGGAGATGACGCGGTACTGGAAGCCCCGCGGCAAGTCGAGTAGACCACCTTGATCGGTAACCAACTCCCCGTACCCCCCCGAACCACTACTCGTCTGCGCCTGGACTACCCTGGAGCCCATTAACAGTGCCGCTGCGCTCATGCCTCCTACCCCGAGGAAAGCTCGGCGGCTGACGCGCCGATCCCAATTGCCGCTAATGCTCAAGAAATCTCCTCCTACTCTAGCTTTCTTCCGGCTTTGCACAAAAAGTGGCACCTATACGCAAGTTGTTGCGTCACTGACTACTAGAGACACAACGTCTGGCATCCAGATCGACTTTCTGTGAAAACTCTCATCTCTACAAGGCCGAAGGGTAACAGCGGGCTCGGAGGGTATTGTTTCCCGCCGGTAAACTCTCCTTTAAAATCGGGTTAACCTTCCTTCCCGGTTGTGTGGCGAGCCAGGAAGGCGGCGGATCTTCGGCTTCAGCCCGTTCGCGTGCTGCACAGATTCTTCGACCACGGCGGGGTTACGTCGCCGGTCGACGAGCTCCTCCAACGCAATACCCACCGGTCCGGCGGGGACGGCGTCGGGCCGTTTGCGTGGTCCCGGGAGTGGGTACCCGTCGGGGAGGAAAGGAAGAATCTTCGGTCGTCAAGAGTAGTAGGAGGAAGGACTATGGATCCGGGCGAGCAGATCACGGGTACCCGCGACGAGCACTACAACCTCGTCAGCGTCCTCTACCACGCCCTGCATGCGGCCGAGGCGATGGAGGCGTATATCCTGGACGCCGAGACAGTGGGCGACGAACGGTTGGCCTCTTTTTTCCGGGAGGCGCAGGCGATGCAGAGGCGGCTGGCAGAGCGGGCGAAGGGGATGCTGGGCATCCTCGAAGCGCCGCCGGAACCAGGGGTCGCGCCGGACCTGCCTCCGGAGGGCGGTGTCTCTCTCGGTGACGTATCCGGGGCCATCCCGCCGGAGGGTGGGGTCTCGCCCGAGGGAAGGGCCGTGCCGCCCGAGGGGGTAGAAGGCTCCTCGTCCGGCGCCGTACCGTCGGGTGAGATCCCTCCGGAGCGTTCGACGGGGGACGTGGCGCTCACGGCGGAGCCCGAGGATTTCGATCCCACGATCTCGGCCCTACGAGGCGGTGTCGAGAACCTCACGATCGAACGGGCGCTCTCGGAGATCGACGGTTGGGAGCAGAAGCTCGAAGAGTCGGGCGATCCCCAGCTGGTGCCTATCGCCGAGAACCTCCGGCAACTCAGGGCCCTGCTGACGGCCGACAGGCTGGACGGCGCCGCCGTCGGCCTGCTGCTGGGCGTGATGGGCGAGCAGGTCCATGGCGTGGCCTCGGGCAGCCTCGGGGAGAGCGTCGGCGGCAAGCTGTGGCAACTGGGCGGGCTGCTCGCCACAGAGGGGCGCGCCGTCTCCGATCGGAATTGAGCGCAGAGCATCGGAAGACCCGACTTCAGACGAGGTACGTCGTCTCGCACGGCCGGACAATGCTTGCGGCGTAGGTAGCACCAAGACAGGAAGGAAGAGAGTGGAAGCGAACGAGATCCGCGCGGCCTTCGACCCTCGCGTTCTTACAGGGCGGCGTGCAGCGGCTCGGCATCGAAGCTGCGCTCCCGGTGATCGAGGGTTGGGAAGGGAGGCTGGTGGCCTCTCCGGGGACCCCGAGTTCGCGCCCGTGGCCGAGAACCTGGGCGCTCTCAGGGGACAGCTCTCGGCGGGAGACTTCGACCAGGCCGCCGTCGGGCGGCCCCTCTCGGACATCGGGGATCAAGCCCAGCGGCTCGCCAACTCGGACATCCAGATCGAGGTAGCCGACAAGCTGTCGCAGCTGAGCGTCCTGCTCTCGAGCGAGGGCGAATCCCTCTCGGGCGAATAGAAAGGCTCAGACGGCCCACCGCGCTCCCCGGCTACGCTCCAGAAAGGTACGAGGGCCGGGAATGTTTCCCCGGCCCTCGCGTAGTTGGTCTCTTTCGAGGACCTTCGGATTACCCGAACACGAAGGTGCTGAGAAGGTTCGAGTAGTCGTCGGTCCAGACCTTGTCCGTCTCGGTGTTCGTCCGGCAGGGCGCCCAACGCGGGTCGTCGGGTACGCTGCCGAGATCCGCTTCGTCGCGAGCGAGGACCGTAAAGTGGGCCGCGAGCTTGTACTGGGAGGTCGCGGACGGCTGGGTATCGCTCAGGTCGTCGAAGCTGGCGTAGCAGGTGAGCCCCCTATCCCGCGCCAGGTCCCCGACCACGGGCTCGAGATCGAGGTGCCGGTTGGAGATGTGGTGTAACAGTACCCCGTGTTCGTTGAGCTTGTCGAAGTACATGTCGGTCGCCTCCCGCGTGAGCATGTGGACGGGGATGGCGTCCGAGCTGAAGGCTTCGCCGATGATCATGCCGTAGCTCCCGGGCTCGGCTTCGGCCAGCTTTAGGCGGGCGTCGCCCAGGACCACGTCGTACTCGCCGGGGCAGTCGCGCAGGTAAGTGAAGAGGTTCTCGTTGCGCGCGATCGCCTCGATGGCCGGGTCGATCTCGTAGTAGGTCCACCGCTGGCCGGGTTCGGCGTAGCAGGACATCACGCCCGCGCCCAGGCCCAGCACGGAGACCGGCGAATCGTCGGTGGTCTCGCTTGGCAGAAGCTCGAAGAGCTGCCCGAACGGGCCCGAGGGATCGTGGTATGCGATGGGCGTGGGGGGCTGGGGGCCGAGGAGTTGCGCGCCGTGGTTGGTGTCGCCGACGACGAGCGCGTGATACGCGTTCTCCTCGGTCCCCGCGTCGCCCGTGACCTTGTAGACCCCGAAGAAGCTGCGGTCCTCGAAGAGGATGTTCCCGGCCCCGTTGGCGAAGCTAACGGCCACTACGAGCGCCGCGATACCGAGCCCAAAGCGGATCGGACGACTGGAGGAGTACGCGAACCACAGGCACACGGCGGCGGCCAGACCGATGAACAACTGCCAGACGGTGCTCCTGCTGAGCAGGGAGTCGAAGTACCCGGAATCGATGATCCACCCGAGCGCCACGATCCCAAGACCGAGCGCCACGGGCAGCGCCAGATCCAGCGCCAGATCCTGCCGGCGAGACCTCGACCCGCCCGTGCCGCCGCTGCTGGTGAGCGTCTCCCGTTCCTCTTCGCCACCGGAAGCCTCTTCGCTCTCCCGGCTTCGCGTGTCTCGCTCGGAGCTACTCCTCAACAACCGCGAGAGCACGAGCCCCGGCACGAAGAGACAGGCCAGGATGATCGCCAGCGGGTACTCCACCACCGTGTCGAACGCGACGGGCGCTATCAGCGCGTTGAACACACCGCCGAGCACGCCTCCGACCGCCACCCACAGGTAGAACTCCGTCAGGTTTCGCGCCGGCGGCCGGTCCCGCGCCACCTCCCCGTGCAGCACCATCGCCACCACGAAGAAGCCTATGAGGTGCAGCAGGATCAACGCCCAGTATGGTCTGCGCAGGTCGGTCACCGTCGTGAGCATAAGCGTCGTTATGATGACCGGCAGGACCCCGACCATGATCTTGTGGATCAGGTCTGGCATCCTCTGGCTGGGCGAGAAGACGATCACGAACGAGAACAGGTACAGAGAGAGCGGTATCACCCACAACAGCGGTATCGGCGTTATGTCCGTCGTCAAGAACGCCGTGACGCCGAGCATGAGGCTGGAGGGTACGAACGTCAGCCCTATCCATCGCAACCTTCGCAGAACCGTCAGTCCCTCTGCCTGCGAATCCACGAGTGAGAGGTCGTCGGCGGTCTGGGGGGAGCCGCCCCCGCTCACCGGGTCCCCCGCCAACGGCTCCGCCTCCTCTTCACGCTCGGCGACGCTCGGTCTCGGCGAGTGCCACAGCATCACCGCCGAGGCGAGGACCAGCAAGATCAAGAGCCCGTAACCTATAGACCACCAGATGCCCTGGTTCGCCAGGGTCAACTCCCGCTCGACCACCAGCGGGTAGCCCAGAAGCCCTATGACGCTCCCGAGGTTGCTGGCGCGGTACAGGAAGTAGGGGTCTCTGGCGGCCGGGTGGTCGGTGTCGGACAGCCACCTCTGTATAAGGGGGTTGGTCGCGGAGATAGCGAAGAACGGCAGTCCTACCGTCACCGCCAGCAGCCCCAACAGCAAGAAGATCGGGTTTGCCTCCGAGGAGGGGGCCCACTCGGCGGCCGGCACGGCCAGGGGTAGCACCAGCAGCGGCAGGAGGACGAGAGCGAGGTGCAGGACCGCCTGCTTTCTCGCGCCGAGCCAGGTCGTGGTGGCGTGCACGTAGAGGTAGCTCGTTAGCAACGCCGCCTGGAAGAACATCATCGAGCCCGTCCACACGGCGGGCGTGCCGCCGAAGGTCGGCAGCACGAACTTGGCGAACATGGGCTCGACCAGGAAGAGCAGGGCGGCGCTTACGAAAATGGTGACCGAGAAGAGGATCATCAAGGAGGTATTGCCCGGAGACCCTTTGCGGGCAGCACCCTTCTTGTCTATCTTGATCCCTTGTGCTGACATAAAATTAGGTACCTTCCTGTAGCTTCTAAATATAAACCCTAGCGCGCAACTGTAACGAACACCGCGGGGGCTGGCAATACTTGTAAGGTTAAATTTAGATTACCCGGTGCTGTTCCAGCCACGGACCGGGGCAGGGCTGGCGCGGTGTTTCCGGTCTGACGGCTCGGGGTAGCTCACGTACGGCGCAAGCGACCGCGGCGAGAGCCGTGGCCCGGTCCGTCTCCGGAAGTTTTAGGAGGCCCACAGATGAACGAGATAAACGTAGACCTCGAAGCCCTGCCTATCGGCGACGATGCCCCGGAGCTGATAAACGTCGTCGTCGAGGTTCCGGTCGGCAGCCGCAACAAGTACGAGTACGAGCCGGAGCTCGGCGTCATCATGCGCGACCGGGTCCTCCCAGGGAACATCCGCTTCCCGGCGGACTACAGCTTCGTGCCCTCGACGGAGGGCGCCGATGGCGAGCCCTTAGACATTATGGTGGCCGCCTACGATCCCGTGTTCCCCGGCTGCGTGGTACAGGCCCGCGTAGTCGGCGCCCTGGAGATGAACGAAGATGGGGAGACGGAGTACAACATCTTCGCCGTCCCGAACGACCACCCTCGCTTCGACGACATCAAGAGCCTCGACGACATGCCAGAGCAGAACCTGCGCGAGATCGAACAGTTCTTCGTCGCCTTCAAGCGGCTCGAAGGGGACGAGCAGGCGGAGGTCCAGGGCTGGTGCGGCCTGGAAGAGACTCACGAGATCATCCGCAACAGCGCGCGTTGATGTGTTTTGTAGAAGGGAACAGCCTTTCTGCACGAGCCGTCGGCCATAAGCACTCAGTTATCGGTGAGAACGAAAAGCCGAGAGCTGATGAAGCGGTTTGCGGAAGGATGATCTTTCGCAAACCGCTCCGGATGGTTCTAGCTCCCCGCGGGAGACCCGGGGCGCTTCTCGGCCTGGCGCCAGGCGTGTCGCCGCGTTGTCGCCGGGCGATGCCGCTACTGCTCCTTCAGGATCGTTTCTTCCGTGTCTTCTTCTTCGGGGTTCTGGTTCTCGGCGGGCCGGTTCTGTTCCTGGGAGCCCTGGGAGGTAAAGCCGCAGGCGGCCATGCTCAGGTTGAGGATAAGTATCACGAGCAGGAGCATGGCGATTCTGGCTTTACTCATCGCTTGGAACCCTCCCTAGTAGAACGGTCGTCGTAGATTAACACAGCGCCGCCTCCCGGAAGACGCGACGGGGACGCGAAAGCTCCGGCCCGGAGACGACAGACTCGGAGCCTTGCTCTACGTTCCCTAACCCCCGACCCTCAAGATGGCCTTACCGGTGTAGCCACGGTCGAGCAGTCGCTGCGCTACCTCGCCGATCTCCTCCCACGAACCCTCGACGCTCACTTGGGGCTCGAGCCGGCCCTCGGCGACGAGACGCGAGAGCCTCGCCAGCCCGTCGGAGGCCGGGTGAGCCAGGATCTCGTGAAAGAGGATGAAGCCATACAGCTTCGCCGCGCCCGTAAAGAAGAGGCTCCGCACGTCGAACGTAGCCTCCGTCCCGCCCGACGCCCCGAAGCTGACGCAGGTCCCACCGGGAGCGAGCATGCTCATGACGTCGCCCAGAACCTGCCCGCCGACCGACTCGAGGACGAGGTGGTACGGGCCGAAGCGTTCGGCGCTACCGACGTTCTCGCCGACGGCGACCTGGTGGGCCCTGGCCTCGCGGACCAGCTCCTCGTGCTCCTCGCGGCGCACGAGGGCCACGACGCGCGCGCCGGAGAGGCGCGCGAGCTGTATCCCGAAGTTTCCCGCTCCTCCGGAGGCCCCGGTCACGAGCACCGAGCGCCCGATCAGGCCGCCGCCCTTCTCCAGGGCATAGAGCGCCGTCAAACCCGCCACCGGCAGCGTCGCCGCCAGCTCGAACGAGACGCTCTCCGGCAGCTCCGCCAGCGAGTTCGTTGGCACCGTGATCAGCTCGGCCCAGGCTCCCGAGGGAAGCAGGCCCACGACCCTCGCGCCCGCCCGCGGCCCCGTCCCGTCGGCCGCGGTCCGCTCGACTGTGCCCGCGAGGTCCCAACCGGGGTTGAAGCCGGCCTCCGCCGTCTGGGCGCGGCGCACCTCGCCGCGGTTCAGCGAGATCGCCTCGACCCGTATTAGCGCTTCAGAGGGGGCGGGAGTGGGCTCCTCCACCGCGCCCAGGGACAGGTTGGCCGGGGCTTCTTTATCGACGAGTACGGCGCGCATGCGGTTCCTTTCGGTGTTCGTGGGAAGATGTTTCCTGCTCAGAGCTCCAGGCGCGACTCTTCGAGGTCGAGGTCGTGTTCGATGCGGTGCATGACCTCGTCCCCGATCTTGCCCTCGTTGCGCAGTCGGATGAGGGTCTGTCTTTGTGCCCGGAGCAGCTCCATCGACAGGCGTTGGTTGGCGGCGGAGCGTTCTTCGAGCCCGTCCTCGTCGCCGTCGAAGCGGGCGGCGAAGCGGCTGCGGCGGTAGTTGTAGAGCCCGCGCACGCGCTCGGCCGTGTCCTCGCGCACCCACTCCTCTCCTTCGAGCTCCTCCAGCCGCGCGAGCGCGGCCTGCGCTACGTGTATCCTGCCCTTTGTCTCCTCGCGTTCCTCGCTCCCGTCCTCCTCGACGCCTAAAGCCCGGATCAGGGCGGGCAGGCTCAGGCCCTGGACCACGAGCGTCGTCAGGATCACGCAGAAGGTCAGAAAGAGGATGAGGTCCCGCTGCGGGAACGGCGTGCCGTCGTTTGTATAGAGCGGCAGGGCGAGGGCCGCGGCGAGCGAGATGACGCCGCGCATCCCGGTCCACGATACGACCACGACGGTCTGCCAGGGGGGCGACGGGTCGCGCTCGCGTAACCGACGGCTCACTACGCGGGGGAGGTAGGTGGCCGGGAAGACCCAGAGGAAGCGCAAGAGGACGACGGTCAGGCTTATGAGCCCGGCGTAAAGCACGAGTTCCGCCGCGGAGTACGCCGAGAGCCCCTCGACGATGTTCCGGAGCTGAAGCCCGATGAGGATAAAGATCAGGCCGTTCAGCAAGAAAGAGACCAGCTCCCAGACCGCGTAGCCCTGCAAGCGCGTTCCGGACGAGATGACGCCGGGACCGCGACGCCCCAGGTAGAGCCCGGCCGCCACCACCGCGAGCACCCCCGATAAGTGGAGTTCGCCGGGGAAACCGAACCAATCGTGTAGCCGTTCCCACAGGTAGGTTGGCAGCTCTTCGGCCAGCAGGTAGGCCGCGAAGGGTGTGAGCAGGGAGATGGTGTTCTGTATGGACGGGTCCTGGGAGGTGTGGCGTCGACCCCAGAGGACGGTCCACCCTATCGCCAGCCCGAACAGCACCCCGCCGATGCTGCCCACGACGAAGCTGAGTCCGGCCTCCCAAAGAGAGAACACGCCCGCCGTCACCGCGGCCACGGCGATGCGGTAGGCGACGATGCCGGTAGCGTCGTTGACCAGGCTCTCGCCTTCGATGACGGTAATTATGCGCGGGGTACGCCGAGGCGCTGGGCGACGGTTGTCGCGGCTATGGCGTCAGTGGGGGAGACGATCGCGCCCAGAGCAAAGGCCGCCGACCACGTCAGGCCCTCGATGGTCGCATGGGCTACCGCGGCGACGGCGCAGGTCGTAAAGATCACGAGCCCAATGGAGAGCAGCGAGATCGGCCGCAGGTTCGCCCGGAAGTCACGCCAGGAGGTGAAGATCGCCGCGACGTAGAGCAGCGGCGGCAAGAAGATCAGGAAAACCAGCTCGGGCGGAAGCTCGACTCGCGGGAGCCCCGGCAGGAAACCCAAAACCAAACCGCCCAGGACGAGCAGTATCGGGTAAGGCACCTCGATCCTGGAGGCGAGCGTCGCCAGTACGGTCACGGCGACCAGGAGCCCCAAAATTACTCCGATCTCGGGCAGAGCCTACATCTCCTCTCTTGTCGAGAACCCCGTGGAACTACCCTAGACGAACCGCTCCGACATGAGCTGGACAACCCCGGCGAACCGGTGAAGCTCGGAGAGCAGCCCCCGCATCTCCTCGTCCGCCATGTCCCGTCCGAGCTGCGCGAGATCGCCGATATCGACGGTCACGACGTACCGGTAAGGTGGGACATCGTCCGAGGCGAGCAGGCCGCCCACCCGGTAAGCCCGCCAGTCCCTGACCGAGGGAAGGGCCTTCACCGCCGGGGCGTAGGACTCCTGAACCCAGCGCTCGTAGTCCTCCGGGCTCACACCCTCATTGAGGTTGACCAGCACGACCATGGTAGTCACGCCGGCTCCTCTCCGTCTCGGGCGGCGCCGGGAACGACCGTCCTCTTCATCGTCCGAGACGATCCTCTAGCGGGCCGGCGCGGCGGCTTCGCCCGGTAGGATCAGACCGGACCTTCTTGCACCTCGACGCGTAGACGCACCGGTAGCAAGACCCGTCGGGCAAACACTTCTCGCGCATCACGACCGGCCGTTCGGAGCCCGGCCCGACTCTGCACATTCTTTGCGCATAGCGGGCAGTATACGCAACCTTACGCGGTCACGACCAGTTCCTTGTTCGCCGACCGTTCCCGAAAAGCCGGCGTCGAGATCTTCGCGGTTTACCTGCTCTTGTCCGGCGTGGTCACGCGGCCCTTCGTACTTCGTACTCCGCCCGCGGAGGCAACTCGCGGTAGAGCGTCCGAAGGTAATCGTTCTTCTCCTGAGCCTCAACCAATAAGGTCCTCAGGCGTTCGTTCTCTCTGAGAAGGGCATCGTGGTTCGGGCGACGAGCGTTCTTCGTCTTCAGCACATGCTCCACGATGGAGCAAGCGAACCAGACGGCGAGGCTCGCTATCATCAGCACCGTGAGAACCGAGATGCCGAAGTCGAGCGCCTCTTCTAGCGCGGTGTAACTCCAGGCCGTCTCTAAACCGGACATGCAACCTCCTCCGATAACCTTTTCATGCCTAACTTTTGGGGCCGGGGACAGACGAGGCGCCGTTGGACCGACCTACTCGGAATTGTACGGGCCTCGCGCCTCTTCCCTACCCCCAATCGGGGCGAAATTTCTTTGCCAGGGCTCTGCTCCGTTCGTGCCGATAACCGCGCAGTGCTCGGAGGAGGGGTGCATTGTGGGAGGATGATGCGCCTGAGCGTCCGGTACAGCGTCCCCGGGTTCAGCTTGGAAAAATTGGCCCTAATTGTGCAGGGTGTTGCACAGAATGGAGTAGCAAAGGCCCGAAGCCTCGAACGAGAGACTCTAGTATATCCGCTCGGACCGTCGAAGGAGGCACGCACGAGGATGCATCGCGCCTCGCTTCGTGTCATTATACCGGTGCCTGAAGTTGGCGACGCGAACAAAAGCGAGGGGGGCGCTATAGTGAGCGTATGGATACACACAAACGGCTGGTCCATCGACCTGGAGGCGCCGGAGATGCGCCGTGGCAGGGGGAGGTCGTTTCGGTCGCGGCGTTTTGGTCGGGCGCTCTCGCCGGGAGGCAGGCTGCGGTCCCGGAGGCTCCCGGTCTCGAGGCGCCTCTCTTCGCGCCCGCGGATCTTGTTTTCGAGCGGTCGGAACCCCGTTTCGGAGGACCCAGCCCGCAAGCTCGTACGAGACAGCCTATCAGCGTAACGGAAACGATATCCGGGTGTTGCCGTTTCGTGACCTTCATCCAGTAGAACGTGAGGGCGGACACCCGGGAGGGATGGCGAAGAAGGAAGGAGCAAGATGGAGCAGGTTACTACCACTTTTACAAGGCGGACTGTCGCCAGGGGGATCGTCGCGGCGCTCATGCTGGCGCTGGCGACCGTCCTCGTGGTCTTCTACTACACCACGAGCCCGGCGCTGGCCCAGGAGGAGGCTCCGCAGGAGGCCCAGGAGGAGGCTCAACCGTCGCCGAGCGACCAGGCCACGCTCTCGTTCGAGCTGACCGTCAAGGGCGAGGTCCCCGAGGGCACGAGGTTGCTCGGGTTCATACCTGCTGAGGGGGGGGTCACGGTACCGCTCGCTGATCCTGACGGCGACGGTGTCTACACCGGTAGCACGACGCTGGACAGGTTTGGGCCGGGACCGAGGCCGGTACCGCCTGGTACCGAGCCTGTCTCGTTGCCGGTCCAGATAGTGCGGGAGAGCGGTGGAAACATCGAGGTGATCCGGGACTTCGGTGTGGTGCCGCTCGACGGGGACAAGACGTTTAGCGCCAGGGTCAACTTCAAGAGGGAAGGGAGAGACACCGAGACCCCCGAAGACACCGCGCCCGACACACCTGGTGGTGGCGGCTCCGAGGATGGTGGCTCAGGCGCCCCTGGCGGCGCGTCCGACCTCACGGCCCCCGAGAACGGCGTAGACCTGAACGAGGACGGTTCGACGGACGCCGCCGACGGCCAGATGGCCTCCGCCATCAGCGACGCCGCAATGGAGACCCACCGGACTTCCGGCGCGAACGCTCTCCCCGCCACGGGCGGTATTGCGACGCTGCCGATCATGGGCAGTGTGGGTGCCCTGCTGGTGGGTGGCCTCCTGATCCGCAGGCTCGCCCGGTAGGGGCGAGGGGCGTGCGCGAGGGCCGGGGTGCGAAGACCCAGGCCCTTCGCCTCGATCGTCGGTTAAAGCGGTTTGCGGAAGGTTATTCCTTCCGCAAACCGCGCCGACCGCCTTTCAGCTTTTTGTTCATGCCGATAGCTGAACGCTGATGGCTTTTGCAGAAAGGCTGTGCCTTTCTGCAAAACGTTCTAGGCCGGGGCCAGGACGCCGCGCAGGATGTCTCTGGCGCCCGCCATCGCCGCCAGCTTACCGAAAGCGACCTCCCGGGGGAGGTGGTTCATTCCGCAGGAGCTCGTGATGAGCGTCTGCTCGGGCGAGAGCCACGATCCCCCCCAGTCGTTGATCCGCTCGACCAGGGTGTCCGGCGACTCGACGTCCAGATCCTGGACGTCCGCGACACCGATCGCGAGCTGCTGGTTCCTGAGCAGCCCCTCGTACTCGGGGGTCATGTCCCCCTCGTTCATGATGGCGTCGACCTCGAGCTGGCAGATCAGCTCGGTTGGGTACGGCTCGACGTCGAAGTAGCGGTGGCCGATCTGGCCGTCGTAGTCCTCCCCCACGGCGTAGTTGCCCTGGCAGACGTGCTCCCACTTGAAGGCCCTGACGCCCTCGAAGCACGCGTTGTTGGCCTCTATCGCCGCCTCCACCTCTTCCCTGGTGATCCCCCCGACCGCGAACAAGGGCTCGTCGAGCTGGATGTGCTTGCAGCCCGCCTCCTCCAGCTCCTTGAAGTTCCGGTTGATCACCTCCGCCAGGTCCATCATCATCTGGCGAAGGTCGCCGTCGTAGTATTCGTCGTGGGCGACCTTGGCCAGCATGTGAGGCCCGGTCATGGTGATCTTTACGTTGTCGGGGTCCCTGGCGTACCTGGAGACGAAATTGAACTCGTCGATCAGCCCGAGATCCCCATACTCGATGCGTCCCGTGGCCACGGCCGCCGGATGGAACACCCCCTCGTCCTTGGGCGTGATCGGCTTGGGCCGCGTCACGATCCCGTACTCCGCGTTCGGGTCCTTTTCGAACCCGGGTATCTTCTGCCAGAAGAAGTTGAGCATCGCGTTCGGGGGGGCGTGGCGGTTGTTCTGGCGCCGGTGCATCTCGCCGCCGTTGACGACGTCAATCCCGGCCGCCTCCTGGTCCACGAGCGCGGCCTGCGTGCAGCGCCACTGGGCGTCACGCATGTCCTCCATGCTCAGCGCTCCTGCCTCGACCTGCTTCTCCAGCACCTCGTACCAGCGCGGAAGGCTGTAAGCACCTACCACGGTGGTCGTGTACTTCTCGATGGCCATCTCTCTGTCTTCTCCCTTCGCTTGCGTGATCTAGACCGCAGCCGGAACGCCCGCTCGCGCGTCACCGTTTCGACGACGAAACAAGCAGCGGGCTTATGAGTCGCTATCGAATGCATTGCTCCTTTCCCCGAGAGCTATACCCGGTAAGTATACAGAGATATCCACGGGCTTTTCCAGTGAACATGTTTGGGGAGACGCGTCTTTCCTACCGACCCTGTAGCCTAATATACAATGCGGCGAGCAGAAACTCTAGGAGGAGGAGGCGAAACCTTGCGAAGAAGATTTGGGCGTCGGGGAACAGGTGGTGATGGAAGGGGCTTCGGCGGCACGCTCGGGCTGATGGTCGGTGCCGTGGGTCTAGGCGCGCTGATTTTCTTCTTGCTGCGACGGACTCGAGGAGACGCACGCGAGAGCGTCGAAAGAGTCTCTGAAACGGTGCGGAGCGGCGCCGAGGAATCCGCAGGGACTGCGGGGAGAGAGGCAGCGGAGCGCCCCGCAGGCCAGGAGGGAGGCGCCGCCGAAGGGGCCGCGGAGGAACGTAGACGAACCGTAAGGCGGTTCGCCAACAGGCTCGAGGAGCGCCCGGCGGACCGAGAACAGGGTCAAGAAGAGAAGAAAGCCCCCGAAGATACTAGAGAAGAGCTGAGAAGCATCGTGCGGGAATCCGTCCGCAGGAGCGAAGGACCCTCTCGTTCCTCAGGGGAGGGGGGATCGGAAGAGACGGCGGAGGAGGAAGGGCGCACGGACGAAAGGGCCGTTGCGGGCGACCAGGTGACGGTCGTAGGCGTGCTGGCGAAGATGGGAGAGGCCTTCGAAGAAACGGGCGGCGGCCGGTTCATCTTGTCTTCGGAGACCGAAGGAAACTTCGACCTGCACGGCAAGGAAGACGAACTCGACGAGATCTACCAACAACAGATACAGGCCGAAGTGGTCGGTAGGATCACCGACGAGGATGCACAGCCCAGGGTTATGGAGGTAGACGAAGTACGGTCAGTATAACCTGGGCGAGCCCTGGCGCGAACGGCGGCGAGAACGGCATCCCGGCCTTCAGCAGCGACTTCGAGGGGCCGGAACGAGCAGATCCGTCCCCTCGAAGGCTCCTGGAGCATCCGCGTCGACGGCGATAGAGGGTATCCGGCAAATCGGTAAGCTTGCCGACCGTGCGAGCCGTCGCGCGCTACAGCGCGACGGCTCGCACGGAATTGTTGGAGACAGAGCGAACAACCCGGATGAGCCGGGTAGCACGCGGTCCCCGCCTTATCGCGGGCCCTTCGAGGGGCGCTCTCGACCGTGCCCCTTTGCTGCTCCTCGTGAAGGGGCGGTGCTCAGGGTCGGAGCAGTATCTTTATGGCGCCGTCCTGCTTCTTCTGGAAGATCTCGTACCCGTGCGGCCCCTCTTCGAGCGGCAGTCGATGCGTGGCGAAGCTCTCGACGCCCAGAGGATCGTCGCCGCGGGTCAGGAGCGGCATGATGTCGTCCACCCAGTACTTGACGTTGGCCTGGCCCATGCGTAGCTGTATCTGCTTGTCGAAGAGCGTCAGCATGGGTAGCGGGTCGGCCTGCCCGCCGTAGACGCCGATGAGGGAGATCGTACCGCCCCGGCGCACCGTGTTGATGGCCGCGTAGAGCGCGCTCAGGCGGTCGACCCCGGCCTCCTGCATGACGGGCTGCGCGACCGTATCGGGCAAGAGACCCGCGACCTGCTGCGTGATCCCGGTGGCGGGCGAGCCATGCGCCTCCATCCCGACCGCGTCGATCACCGAGTCCGGACCCCGGCCGCCGGTCATCTCCCGGATCGCCTCGGGGATGTCGTCGTGATCGTTGGCGTCGAGCACCTCGATCCCGTAACGGCGCGCCATCTCGATCCGCTCGGGCACGAGGTCTACGGCGATGACCCTGTGGCCGCGGTGGTGGGCGATGCGCGAGCTCATCTGGCCTATTGGCCCCAACCCGAAGACCGCCACGCTGCCCCCCTCGGGAATGCCGGCGTACTCTACCGCCTGCCAGGAGGTGGGCAAGACGTCGGAGAGGTAGACGAAGCGCTCGTCGGGCAAGCCTTCGGCTTCCTCCGGCACCTTGATCGGCATGTAGTTCGCCAGGGGGACGCGCAGGAACTCGGCCTGCCCGCCGGGCACCTCCCCGTAGAGCTTGCTGAACCCGAACAGCGAGGCTCCCATGCCCTGCTCGCGCACCTGGGTGGTCTCGCACTGCGATTGGAGGCCCTGGTCGCACATAAAGCAGTGCCCGCAGCAGATGGTGAACGGGAGCACCACCCTGTCGCCGGGCCGGACGTGGGTGACCTCCGAGCCCACCGCCTCGACGATGCCCATCGGCACGTGCCCGAGGACGTCGCCCTCTCCCATAAACATTCCGGGTAATGGTTCAAGGTAGAGAGATGCAGTACACTCACCACCATGGTTACGATTCGGATTACGTGCCGACATTGCGGCGGCGAAAACATCGTTCGCAACGGAATGACCTCCAACTCCA
>JAIVIG010000406.1 GCA_020200675.1 Actinomycetota bacterium | reverse complement strand
GGAGCGTGAGGACGGGCGGATCGTGGTCGGAGACCTTATGGCCGTCGGTCGGGTCTTCGCGCTCGTAGTAGTCGTTGTCGAAGTGGGCGTAACGGAAGTCCCCGACCTTGCTCTGCAAACCGCGGGTGAGCAGGACATGGTCGAGCGTCTGCAACTTGCCCTGGAAGGCGAAGCTGTAGCGCTCCTCGGCGGGCGCCCGATCCCAGAGGTTGTCCAGGGTCGTCGTACCGTCCTCGAGCGTCGCGAGCGCGCTCTCGTCCTCGAAGGCGTTCAGGTCGCCCGCGACTATGGAACGTTTGCCTGCCTCTTCGAGCTCCGCGACCCGGTCCCTGACGAACGCCGCCTGCGCGGCCCGGCACTCGTCCGACGCCGCTTTGGAAGCGAAGTGGTTGCTAAAGATCGTGAACTCCCCGAAACCCTTTGCCTGTATCTCCAGGGCCAGCGGGGGCCGGTCGAAGAGCCCGCCGGGCACGTCGGAGCAGTCGAAGCTTTCCGGCCCGGTGGCCGTCTTGCCGTACTGCGTCACCCCCCTGACGGTAACGGTGTCCTTGACGAGGAAGCCTACGTCTATGCCGCGAGCGTCGTTTCCCTCCTCGAGGTAGGCGGTGTAGCCGCCCAGCGAGTCGGCCAGCGTCTGGAACGTGGGGAGGTCGTAGACTTCCTGGACGGCCACGATGTCGGGGCGCTCTAGTAGATCGTCGATGGCGTCGGTGAGGCGAGCCGTCTTCTCGTCGAACTCTGCCTGGGTGACGTTTCCACCGTCGAGGGCGCCGCCGACCGGGAAGTAGTTCTCGAAGTTGAACGAGGCGATCCGGAGCTGCTTGGAGGCGGCCGGGCCCACGCCAGAGTACGGGTAGACGACGCCGGTGTCGGCCACGGTCGGAAGGTCACCGGGCTGCACCACGACCTTGTAGTTGTCGAAGGTAAAGCTCAGAGGCCCGACCGCGCCGTCCACCCGGTCGAAGAGGTCGGCCTCTACCGCGGTCGTGGATTGCTGCTCGGGACGGTAGGGGTTATCCGGGTCGCCGGCGCCGGCGTCGTCGACGGTGGCGATAAGGACGGGCGGGTCCTCGGTGCGGAACACCCGGTCCTGCTCGGCGCCCAAAGTGAGGAACAGCTCGCCGAACTTGTTCGTGCCGCCCGAGTTTGCGGTGCCGGTCGCCAGGCCAACCCGCATGCCCTCCAGCGTCTCGTAGTAAGGGCGCTCCGCCGGGTCCTGGGCCTCGGCCCGGTCCGGTTCGATCTCCACCGGCTCGGGCACCGGGGCCGTCTGCATCGGAGTCGGCGTCGGTGGTCTCCTCCTGGACGAAAATGCCGGCGTCCTCGGGGAATTTGCGTATCGTGTTGTTAGAACCGAAGCTCGCGCCGATCTCGTCGTCGATACCGGTGACGACGCCCTCGATAGTGACCTGCTGCCCCGCGAGCGGCGACTCCGCGCCGGGGCCCTGGATGTCGTGGATACTGGTGATCGTCGGCGGGCGGGGCGTGGGGGCGCTGCCGCTGTTCTGGGGTCCGGCCGTCTTGGGGCCCTCGAAGTCGGCGGCGTTGTCGTCGGTGTCCCGGTTGCCGCCGTCCCGGCGCTCGAACGCGTTCTCGCCGTTGGTGGTCGGCAGCCGCAGACCGTCGCCCTCCCTGCACGGGTTGCCGCCGGTGCTGCCGGCCTGGTCCACAATGGTGCTACCATCGGCGGCAACCAGCCGGACGCCGCCGGTGTCGGTGATGCCAGTACCATATTTGGCGTCACCCGGGACCGTGCCGGAGTAGCCGCCGGAGGCGTTGTTGGTGAACAGGTAGTGCTGGCCCGGGTCGAGCTTAGTCCCGGCAGGGATGGTGGCCCGGGTGCCGATGGTGCCGCCGCTGTTGCAGCCCCTCAGGGTCCAGCCTGAGACGTCGACCGGGTTGCTCGCGGTGTTCAGCAACTCAACGAACTCGTCGTTGCCGCCGTCGGGCCCGCGGAACCGCAGTTCGGAGATCAGTGCAGCAGCTCAAAAACCCCTCCGTTGAGATGGTTCTTGCGTAAGTCCTACTCCTGTTTACCGGGTGCGCTTCCAGATACGGCTTCGGGGTCCCCGCCCGTGAGAATTGCGTTTCCGCTCCACTCGATGAACGAGGACTCGGGCCGATAGTTCTCGTCGAGGAAGAAGGCGCGATGCATCTAGCCCGCGCTCCCCTGGGTCCCGTTCCGGCAGTCTCTAGAGGCTTCGGCGGCGCGGTTCGCGGCCTCGATGTCGTTGCTCACGGCGTTCCTGCCGAGCACGTCGTCGAGCCGCCTGGGGAAGTTGGTGAACATGCCGTCCACCCCGAGGGCGATGAGGCTCTGCATCTCCGCCTTTTCGTTGACGGTGTAGGGGTGGACGTCGAAGCAGCGTTCGTGCGCGGCGGCGACGAGCGAGGCGTCCACGTCTTCCTTCGAGGGACCGATGCCGACAGCGTAGGTCCGTGCGTTGTCCAGGGTCGCCTGGATGGTCTGGCTGTCGCTCTTCATGTAGAGCTGTATAAGGGGCAGCTCGGGAGCGGAAGCATGGATCTTCTGCAGGCTATCCGGGCTGAAGGATTGGATCAGGACGCGCCAGTGCTTGGCCGCGGGTCTGAGAAGTTCGTACTTACCCATGAGGCGCAGCAGCTCCTCCTCCATGCCGGGCGACGCCGCGGGGCTCTTCGTCTCGATGTAGTAGTTGGTGCTCTTGTCGTAGCGCTTGAAGACCTGCTCGAGCGTAGGTATCTTCAACCCCACGTACCCGGGCTTAGCGTACTGCGGATAGGTCTCGTTGAACCAACTCCCCACTTCGCACGTCTTGATCTGCGCCAGCGTCTTGGTCTTCACGAGACCGGTGCAGTCGCCCGGAGCCGACTCCTCCGTAGGGCGGGCGGTCCGGTCGAGGGCCTCGTCGTGCAGGACCACGAGCACGCCGTCGGCGGTCAGCTGCAAATCCTGCTCGATGTAGTCGGCCCCCTGCTTGAGCGCCAGGTCGTATGCAGGGAAGGTGTGCTCCGGCACCAGCCCGGACGCCCCCCGGTGGCCGATGTTGAGGACTTGCTCGTCAGTCGGCACCTTTTCCTGCCCCGACGCGGGCACGGCGAACACCACGAGCGGGACCAGGGCGATCAGCACTAGCGTAAAACGGCGCATCTTTCCTCCTCTTCGGTTAACGTAGCCGGGCGCCCAGGGCCACGACGCGCGTGACCTGGCCCGGGTTGAAGTTGTCGTCGCTTACCAGGATGAGCGCCCGCCTTCCACCGGGCAGGCGCGGCCCCAGAGCCAGAGCCTCGAAGTTGTCGAGAAGCGGGTTCTGTTGCGTGCCGGGGCTCGTCGCGCCGCTCGGCGGGCAGTCGGCGAGGTCCACCAGCAGCTCCTTCTCCACAGGGACGAGGCCCGGCTCGGCGAGGGTTGGCTCGTCTGAGACGTCCTCGGCCCCTTTGAGGTAGACCCGGAAGATCCGGACGGTGTTCCCTTCACCCGCGACGAACCCGCGCTCGAGGACGAGCAACTCGTTCTCGGAGAGGGCGGCTATCTCCACCACGCCCTGCCCCGGCTCCGCCAGGTAGAAGAACTCCTCCGCCGGCTTGAAGCCTCCGCGCCCGCGATCTTCGTAGCGCAGTATGCGGATACGGTCGCTCCCGTCGGCCGTCTCCCCGTCGGCGATAAGAGAGCCCTCATTCGCGGTGAACAGGCTGCGGCCGTTCGGGCTCAAGGAGAGGCTCTCGAAGGTCTGGTTGGCTCGTCCCTCGCCCACCGGCGCCACCCGGAACTTCCGCGGCACCGGCAGCTCCTCGAGTAGGTCCCCGTCGGGCGCGAAGCGCCGGATCGAAGGTTCTGTCTCGGAGGAGGCGAGCAGGTCGCCGCGGCGCGTGAGCGCCAAGCCCTCCCCGTCGAAGTTGGTCCCCGTGAACGGCTGTCCCGAAGCGTCGCGCAGGAAGGTGACATCCAAGACACTCGGGTCGCCGAGCCCGGAGCGGTCCAGGGGAACGTCCAGGGTGTAGAAGCGCGCCCGCGTGTCCCGCTCGTTGTCCACGAGGCTGTAGTAGACGCCCTCCTGGCGGTCGTAGGTAAGAGCAGAGAGCCCACCGACGTTAGTGCCCTCGAAGGTTGTCTTGTTCAGTGAGTCTGAGAAGCCGAGCAAGTCCACGCCGGGGGCGCAGTCGGGCGCATCGGCGCCGGTCTGGGCCGCAGCCGCATAAGGAGATCTGGAGAGGGCCAGCACACAAATGGCCAGTAGGACAGCTACGGTAAAGATCAAGGACCGCACGTACAGCTTTCCATGGATAGGTGCAGCCGCTGCTTTGGACGGCCGGCGCCTCGGGAAATCCACTACTTCTGCCTCCTACCCAAGTTTTCTCCGGGTCCTACACCCGAAGCTTCTTCTCAAAGAGAACGTATAGCAGCGAATCGGTGCGTCATTGTTTCCTGCCGGTAAATTTCTGGTTAAGACCGGATCAAACGCGCGAAGACTCGTACCTCGTCGAGGAGAGCCCGGCCTTCGGGAAGGTAGTAGCGCTTCGCCGTCTCCCCTCGCGCGGGCTTACCACTCCTCCCAGTAGGTAGGCTCCTCCCAGTACTCCTCCCAGTAGTAGACGGGCGCGGACGGCCTGGGGTACGCAGGCTCCCGGGCAGCCGGATAAGGAGGCGGGCTAGCGGGCCTCGCGGGGGCCTGCTGCGCCGACCGCGTTGGGGCGGCGCTGGATCGGCTGTCCGGTGGCTTCTCCGGAGGAGGTGGCGGCGATTTCGCCGGCTGCGCGCTCTCTGCCGGCCTCGCGGTGTTCTCCGGGGCCGGTTGCGGCGCCGGCGGGGGTGCTGTCTTCCTGACCAGCGGACCCGCGTGACCACTCGGGATCCACCGTGTTACCCGAGATCGCTCTGTAGACGGCGAGCGAGACCTTTTGGATAACGTCGCGGGCCTCGGGCTCGCCGGTCCCTTCGGAGAGCACGGTCAGGTAGTAGCGTCTCGCCTTGCCCTGGCTATCCTTGTAGAAGACGACGCCGGCGTCGCCGAAGTTGCCCTCGTAGGACCCCGTCTTGTGCGCAACGCGAACGTCTTCGGGGAGCTTCTCCGGGATGCGATCCTCGACGGAGGTATCCGTCATGGCTTCGAGCATCTCGACGGACAGCTCCTCGTCGGTGAACCGCGGGTCGGAGATCCTCTCGAGCAAGAGCACTACGTCGTCGGGGGTAGTGTAGTAGCCGGAAGAATGTCCCAAGTACGAGCTGTCTTCGACCCCCATCCTCTGGAGTTCGGCCCCAATCTCTTCTTCCCCGAGGCGCCTGTCGAGCATCACCCAGGCGGTGTTGTCGCTGTGGTTGACGAGGCGGTAGGCGCACTCGCGCAGGCTCAAAGAGTGACCCACCGGGAAGCCGTGAAGGCTCCCCGATCCGTAGCTCTGCACGTCCTCGTCGCGCATGGAGATCTCCTCCTCCAGGTCGATCTCCCCCCGCGCCGCGGCCGCGTACAGGGCCGCGAACGGCGGCAGCTTGCCTATGCTGGCCGCAACGAACTCCTCGTCGCCCCGCAGCGAAACCCCAATCCCGGAATCCTCCAACCGCTCCGGCGGCGGCTCCTCCGGCCGCTCCTCGGCCACCATCGAATGCGCCACGTTCGCGGCCTCCTCTGTTGGCTCCTCTACGGGGATGCCAACGAAGAGCAAGACGAGCCACGCCGAGAGAACGGCCAGAAAGACCAGAAATCCCTGCAAGGCCCACCGACGCCGGCCCCTCCGACGGGCCTGCAGCCGATCTACCCTCCTCTCGGAGTCGTCGGTCGGTCTCTCCGGCTCACGTAATTGCACCGCCAGGAACCACCTCCACGCTCAACGCAGAACCATACATTGACATCAACAAGCCACACGCGGCTTACGAGAACGTCGGTAAATTTAACAGATTTGAAATGCGGCTACGCTGTTCGGGGCTAAGGTTAACCCACGAGAACCTTCACGCCAAATAATCGTAAAGAAGCCAGCTTACTCTTCCGCCGCGCGGGCGAGGTGCTCGTCGAGGAAGGCAGCGATCTTCGGGTAGGCGTCGAGGCGGTTCTTCAGCTTGGCGAGGCCGTGGCCCTCGTCCTCGTATAGCAGGTACTCGACCACGCCGCCGTTCTCGCGCACCCTCTCCACGATCTGCTCGGCCTCGCCGACGGGGACCCGGGGGTCGTTCTTGCCGTGGATCACCATGAGGGGCGACGTTATCTTTTCGGCCTTGTGGATCGGGCTTATCGATTCCAAGAACTCCCGGTCGCGCTCCAACGATCCGTACTCGGGCTCGCGCAGGGCCCGCCGGTAGCTGCCGGTGTTCTCGAGAAAGGTGACCATGTTGGCGATGCCCACTATGTCCACCCCGGCCGTCCACAGTTCCGGGTACCCGGTGAGGGCGGCGAGCACCATGAAGCCTCCGTAAGAGCCGCCCATCACGGCTACTCGTTGGCGCCCCCGCCCGCGCAGCCAGTGGACCGCGTGGGCCAGATCCTCTACCGAGTCCATCCGGAGGTATACGTCGTCGAGGTGGGTGTAGGTCTTGCCGTAGCCCGTCGAACCTCGCACGTTCGGGGCGAAGACGGCGTAGCCCCGTCCGAGGAGGTACTGGGTCACAGGGGCGAAGAGCGGCCGGGACTGCGACTCCGGCCCGCCGTGAACGTTGACGACGACGGGTGCGTCCCCCGGCGAAGTCTCGGGCTCTTAGAAGAGCGCGGGTATCTCCAACCCATCGAAGGAGGGGTAACGCACGATCTCCGGGCGCCGGAAAGTGCGCGGGGGAATGCCCGCGGTCGAGGAGCGGGTCAGGCGCCTGGGCTCCCCGTCGGGCAGGTCCACGACCCACACGTCCGGGTTGCGATCCGGGCTCGTGAGGGTGAAGGCGAGCCTGTCGCCGTCCGGGGAGAACTCGAAGCCGCCGAGGATGCCCCGCGGCATTTCGGGCCCCGGGACTCTCCTCCCCTTGCCGTTGAAGAGGACGAAGTCCGAGTAGCCCTCGATATTGCGAACGACGGCGAGCCAGCGTCCGTCCTCGGAGAGCTCGACCTCCTCGACGTCCCAGTCGTCGGGCGTGAAGTACTCGATCTCCCCGTTCGAGAGGTCCAGGCGCGCCAGGCGCACGAAGTCCCCGTCCCGGTCCGTCGCGAGGAAGGCGTGCCTCCCATCGGGTGTGACGCGCGCCCCGCGAAAGCGAGCGTCCCCTCGTGCGGGGTAAGCAGCGTCGGCTCGCCGCCGGCGTTCGCCAGGTCGAGCCTGTACAGGTCGTTGTTCAGGTTCGAGTGGTGGCGGGAGACGATGAGGAAAGAGCCGTCCGGCGCCCAGCAGGACACGGTGTGGTACCCGGAGGTCTCCCACACCATCTCCCCTTCGTCGGAGTCCCCCAGGTCTTGCACGAAAACGTCGAAGTCCGTCCCGTTGCGGCGCGTGGCAGTGTAGGCGATCCGCTCGCCCTCCGGGGAGAAGCCACCGAAGTAGTGGATGGCGTCGGGGGCGCGCGTAAGGTCCCGCTCCTCCCCGGTAGAGCCTTCCAGCAGAAAGAGTTGCGAACGCTCGTTGCCGCCCACATCCATGCTGAAGAGGAGCCTGTTCTCCTTCGGCGAGTAGTGGATGCCGGAGATCCGCTCCTCGTGGAAGGTCAGCTGCTCCGGCCAGCCGGGGCCTCCGCTGGGAACCTCCCACGCCTGGGGGATGCCGGTGATGTCCGTGAGGAAAGCGATGCGGCGGCCGTCGGGCGACCAGGTGGCGCCGTACGCGGCCCGGATCTTGAGGTAGCGGGCGAACTCGTAGTGCAAACGGTCTCCTCTCTCTTCTACTGATCTCTGCTCAAACACCTAAACCGCGAAGCCCGGTTGCCGGATGCAGCCGAGGATGACGTGCTTCTTGTGTCTCAACCGCTCCTTTGCCTTGCGTAGCTCGATCCTCAACTCTGCG
>JAIVIG010000405.1 GCA_020200675.1 Actinomycetota bacterium | reverse complement strand
CTCCTATGGCGTACATGTCGCCCGTCTCGCCGGTTTGCCCCGCCAGGTCACCGACCGCGCCGGGGAGATACTGGGCCGCCTCGAAACCGAGGGCGTCAAGGACTTCGCCGGGTAAGATCAAACGATGTTAGGATAGTAGCATGGCAACTCCAAAACCGGACAAGGAACGCGAAGAACGGGAGCGCCTGAAGCGGCTGGAGCGCGAGGGGAAGATAAAGCTGGGCACCGGGAAGATCCCGGAGGAGTTTTGGAAGCTTCCTCGACCGGAGGACCCCGAGGGCTTGGCGGTGCGCTACCTCATAGAAGACCGCAAGCAGGGCCGCTGACGTTCTTTGCGGTTTTGGGACACCTCGGTGGTGCTGCCTTTGATCGTTAGAGAGGCGACTTCGGCTGCCGTTACGGGCTTCTTGCGTGAAGACAACGATGTGGCCGTGTGGTGGGGAACGTGGGTCGAGTGCGCGGTAGCACTCAGCCGGCTCGTTCGCGAAAGCAGGTTGAACGAAGAGGGCGAGGAAGAGATGCGTACTCTGCTCGCCCTCCTCGCCGAAGATTGGTCGGAGATCCAGCCCACCGACGAAGTGCGTCTCCTGGCTGGGCGCGTTTCGAAACGACACCCGCTGAAAGCCGCCGACACGCTCCAGGTCGCCGCCGCTCTAGTCTGGTGCGAAGAGGAGACAGAAGGCAGGGAGTTCGTGTGCTTCGACGACCAGTTACGCCGCGCCGCCTCTGAGGAGGGCTTCGACGTGCTCCTCGAATCGCCGGACGAGGGAGATGGGGTTTGAGACTCTTCCCGCGACTGATCTCTGAGACGCAAGACCTTTACAGCGCTGGCAAAGTGCGCGTACTGCCGCCGGAAGTAGCCCATCGTATAGCCGCCGGCGAGGTAATAGAGCGCCCGGCCTCGGCAGTCAAAGAGCTCGTCGAAAACGCGCTCGACGCGGGGGCGACGCGCGTGGAGGTGGAGATAGAAGGCGGCGGGGTCGCCCTGGTCCGGGTGCGTGACGACGGTTCGGGGATGTCTCCCGACGACGCCGAAAGGGCGGTGGGACGCCACGCGACGAGCAAGATCAGTACTGCCGAAGACCTGGCGGGTGTCGTCTCTTTGGGTTTTCGGGGCGAGGCGCTGCACGCGATCTCCTCGGTCTCCTCCCTGGCGCTCACGACCCGCGAGGCGGGCGCGGAGCACGCTACGTGCGTCCGGGTGCTCGCCGGTAGTCTCCCCGAACCCTCGCCCGCCGCCCATCCGGTAGGCACGACGGTCGAAGTGCGCGACCTGTTCATGAACCTGCCCGTACGCCGGGGCTTCCTCGGTACCGTGCGGGCCGAGACGAACGCGGTCGCGGCGGTCGTCGAGGCCCTGGCCCTGAGCCGCCCCGAGGTCGGGTTCTTCCTGAAGGCGGACGGTCGCGGCCTCTTGGCGCTCCCGACATCGGCGGATCTCCGGGAGCGGGTGGCCCAGGTACACGGGCTCTCGCTGGCCCGGAGCCTCGTGCCGCTCGACGATGGAGGACCGGTCTGGGGCTTCGTCAGCCCGCTCTCGGTTAGCTTCCCGACGCGACGCTATTTGCACGTCGCGGTGAACGACCGGGTCGTGGACACGGATTCGTTCGCCCCGGCGGTCGCGAAGGCCTACGCGGACCTGCTGCCCAAGGGTCGGCATCCGGCGGCCTTCTTGCGCCTCGAGCTCGGTCCCGGCGAGGTGGACGTGAACGTGCATCCAGCGAAGAGCGCCGTGCGCTTGAGGGGCGGTCGCTCGGCCTATCCGCTGGTGGTCGGCGCCATCCGCGGGGCCCTGGCGCCGGAGCGGGAGGAGGGCGGCATGGGACCGGCGGTGGAGGGGGACGGCGAGCTCAAGCCCATCGGGCAGTTCGCCGGAAGGTGCATACGGTACAGTTCACAACTTACAAACCTTCCTGAGCTGCGGTTCCGCGCTCTGTTGGCCGACGGCGCGCGGGAGGTGCGCTTCGAGCGGGTGGCGGTCGGTTAGAATAGCTAGCAACCAATAGAAAGGAGGCGCGGCGCGGGCCGAGCTCTTGGAGGATGCAGACCCGCACCACACCGCATGAATAGCTTACCAGACCAGCACATCGATTCCCTGCCAGGCTTGAAGCGAAAAGAAGCCTACCAACAGGTTGGGATGGTGTGCGCTTTTCGTATGAGAGGACAATCAGAGGCCGAAGTAGCCAAAAACGCGAAGTTCAATTCGGTTGAGGACATGTACTTCCGGCTGAAGCGCTGGGGGTTACCGGGTTTGTTGCCGCAGGAGGAATCCGAGGAAGCGTCCAAGGCCGATGGTAAGCGTAAGGCGCAGGGGGCTGAGGGCGAAAGGCAGGAGTTACCGCCATTTGCCAATGCTGCCACGCACCTAAGGGACACGATACACACACTTGAGGACCCGTACCTTGAGCATATGATCAGCCTCAAGGAAATCCTGCAAGGCCGCTACTTTATAGGCGAGGGGGAGACGGGCGAAGCCAACATGCGAGAAGTGCGCGGCATGCAGTGGCATCCCCACCCGTATGAAGTGGTCCTTATAGCCGTGAGTATTCTAGAGCGCCAAGGTAACTGGGGACACGTCGAGCGCTTGTTGAAGGAGCTCCACCCAAGACCAGCCGAAGCGAATAGGCAGCAGCTGGTTAGGTTCATCTACGGCAGAATGGTCAATGCTAGAGGTCGTCCGCTGCTCAACAAACAAGACAAACCAATAGACAGGGGGGACGGGCTCCTGGACAGGGCTGCACAAGTCGCGGCGCTGATAAGGGGCAAGGCCGAAATCGGACGCGGAGCCAAAGGCCCCGCCATACCCTCGCACGAGCAGTTTCTGGTGCTACATATGCGATCTCTCGTAGAGAAAGGCCTTTCTCGGGAGGAAGTAGCTAAAAGGGAGCGGGAAGAGTTCGAGCGTTGGAAGCTGGAAACCAAGCAGAGCGTCCTTGAGGAGCTCGAACTCGCGAAGCAGGGATTGGACGAGAACGAGTTTGCCAGCGAGTGGCGCGACGCACACGACTATCTACAAGAACTTGAAGAGGAAACGTTCGACGAAGACGAGTTTAACCGAATGTGGAGGCTCTCCAAAGACCTCGAGTAAGTTGCGGATTTAATTCCGGAAATCCAATCCTATGGCCAGATGGCTACCACGTACAACAGTCATGAGATGTGGGACCGGCTGGCCCTTCTACTCATCGCCCGGCCTCATGAGGGCTGGGAAACAGAATTTGAGGAGATAACCCGGCGCGAGATCGAGCGGTTGGCGCCGCCTGCCGAAGAAATGCAGCGAGAGCATGATGAGTGACGTACCAGGCGTCGTCGTTAAGCCGACTCCGGGCATCACCGAAGATCAAGCACGCGACGTCCGCGCCCGCTGCTGGTCGTATGTTTTTTCCTGCCTCGAAGCGAGAAGGGCGGCTGTGGGGGCCGCCCCTGATCGACCGGAAAGGAGTCAAAATGATCCGGCCGTCACGAGTATACCCTAGCCTCCGGGCCGAAGAAACGGCGTCTTGGTGTTTCAAGAGGACCGCCGCATGACCCGCACCCTAACGAAGTCACCGGACGATAAAGTCATGTGGCGCCGGCTCATTGCCAGGACGCACCCGGACGCCGGCGGAGACCACGAGTTGTTCATCTGGACCGGCGCCGTCAGGGATCTATTGATATCAGCGTGAACATCTAAACCTCGAAACCCGGCTGCCTGACACAGCCAAGGATGACATCCTTGGCTGTGTCTCAAACGCTCTTTGGCCTTGCGTAGCTCGACTCTCAGCTCGGA
>JAIVIG010000404.1 GCA_020200675.1 Actinomycetota bacterium | reverse complement strand
ATCGGGAGAAGCTCGAAGACCCTGAACAGCGGACGGCGGTGGAGAAGCTGATCCCCTGGGGACGGTGGGGTGAGCCGGAGGAGGTTGCTTCGTGCGTGGCGTTTTTGGCGTCGGATGAAGCCTCGTACGTCACCGGAGCAACCCTGTTCGTGGACGGGGGGATGGCACTTTATCCCAGCTTCGAGGGAGGGGGTGGGTAGGCTCTACCGGGGCATCGGCGCGGTGATCGCCGGGTGGCTGGTACACCCGGCACGAGATCATGCCCGCTTGGCGGAGGAGCGCACGTTGATCGTTCCTGATCTGCGCGGCGTCGGCGAGTCGTCTATAGCGGAGTCGGGATACAACAAGGAGACCGTGGCCGAGGACGTCTACCGGCTCGTCCGTAAACCAGGTTCCGAAGAGGTCTGTGTGATGGGACAAACAGTTTTTCGTGCGGCACGGCTTCGTGGTCGAAAACGCCTGGTTCATCCGCACACCGCCGTAGCGCCGCTAGCACCAATGTTAAGCCTTCTGTAAGGGATCGGTAACGGCCACGTAAGGTTCATTGGCTAACATCCATAGCACGGTACGACCCGGTCGGAGAAGGCCTACTCGGACCAACGGCGATTCGGCGGCGGCACGTGGGCTGTACTCGGCCTTACAGTCTTCGATATTCAGGCGCTTTTCCGCAGTTATGAGGTCGGGGAATGGAAGTCCAGATGGCGAAGGTTTTGGTTGTCGACGACGAACCGAACATTCGGGAAGTGGTGAGACCTTCCCAGGCTCCAGCGCGTGCTCCACAACTTGATCTCTAACGCATTGCGCCACACGCCCGCCAACGGCACGGTCTTCCTGCGCGCGGAGCCCCGAGGGGAAATGGTGCGGGTGGAGGTCGCCGACACGGGCGAAGGCATCAGCCCCGAAGACCTGCCACGCGTCTTCGAGCGCTCGTTCCGGGGCGGGGAGTCGCGGGCGTGCCCAGGGACCGAAGGCGCCCCCGGTGCCGGCCTAGGTTTGGCCATCGCACGCGGCCTGGTCGAAGCGCACTGCGGCACGATTAGCGTCGAGAGCGAGAGCGGCGTAGGCACGCGCTTTCACTTCTCGTTACGCCGGACATAGGGGGCTTGGTGTGACTCAAAAAGAGGTAGCAGCCAAGCAAACGATTACCGCGATCCACTTCGCTGGTTGGAAACATGCGACGTATGCAAAGCCGAAGAGAGAGCCATCCGGTTCGGTGGAGCGATGCCGGGATGAAGACACTTTACGATCACGAGAGGGGGGACGTCGTGAATAAGGATGTGCGGCGTGCAACAACGGGACTGTTGGCCGGGGGAGCAAGCAGCGTGGTACTGGCGGCGACGCTGGATAATGCTCTTTTGGGAGTGCTCCTAGGAAGCCTGTTGGGCATCGTCTATGCCCTGGCCTTTCGTCCGACGCCGCGCGCGTACGTGGACAGCGGTATGACCGCCGCGGCGCTGGGCGTGCCGCTCTGGACGGGGGTCAGCGTGATCGCGCTGCCGCTGCTTGCCGGTCGGCAACCGCAGTGGACGGCCGAGGGGATGCTGGCGCTGTTCCCGGGGCTGGTGGGCTGGGTCCTGTACGGTGCGACTTTAGGGCTGCTGGCTCAGGCGTTGGGAGATCTGGCTCTCTCCTGGCTGGGGCCGGAGCATACGCCATCCCCACCCGAGCGCGACATCAAGTCGCGTGTCGTGATCCTGGGCGGCGGCTTCGCGGGCGTGGCGACGGCCGAGCGCCTGGAGAGAAAGTTCGGCGCCGACCCCTCGGTAGAGCTCAGGCTAATTAGCGATACCAACGCGCTACTGTTCACGCCGATGCTGGCCGAAGTGGCCGCGAGCAGCCTGGAGCCGACGCACATAAGCAGCCCGTTGCGCACGAGCCTGCGCCGCACCGACGTCGTGCGCGGGGGCGTGGGCAGGATCGACGTAGAACGGCGTCGGGTGCTGTTGGAGACGGATGGCGATTCGCCCGAGGGTGCTGGCGAGGAGGTGCCGTACGATCATCTCGTGTTGGCCTTGGGGTCTGTCTCCAACTACTTGGGCATGGACAACCTCCGAGAGGAGGCGTTTGACTTCAGGACGCTAGGGGATGCTATCCGCATCCGCAACCACGTCATCGGCGTGTTTGAGCGTGCCGACCGCGAACTGGATCCGGAGATTCGCGGGTCACTGGTGACCTTCGTGGTGGCAGGGGGCGGCTTCGCGGGCGCGGAACTGGCCGGCGCGCTGAACGACTTCGTGCGCGGTATGCTGGTCTACTATCCCAACATTCCTCCTGAGGAAGTACGGGTCATCGTGATTCACTCACGGGGGCGGATCCTCCCGGAGTTGAGCGAGTCGCTGGCCGACTACGCCCTCGCGCACATGGAAGAGCGAGGCGTAACGTTCAAGCTCAAAACCCGCGTGGCCGACGCGCGACGGGGTGTGGTCGTGCTGGACTCCGGCGAGGAGATCCGTAGCGAAACGCTGGTCTGGACGGCGGGGACGACGCCGAACCCGTTGCTCGGGGATCTGCCGGTCGAACACGACAAGCGCGGCGCGGTGCCGGTAGACGATAACCTGGCCGTATCGGGCCACGCCGGGCTGTGGGCGGCAGGCGACTGCGCCGCTGTGACGGACGCCAAAACCGGCGAGCCCTGCCCGCCCACGGCCCAGTTCGCGCTGCGCGAAGCCTACGCGCTGGCACACAACATCCATGCCAGCGTGCGCGGACGATCGCTCAAGCCTTTCCACTTCAGCGGGCTGGGAACGCTGTGTGTTGTGGGCCACCATACGGCATGCGCCGAGATTAAGGGGTGGCGCTTCTCCGGGTTGTTGGCCTGGATGATGTGGCGTGCTGTCTACCTGGCCAAGTTGCCGGGCCTGGAACGCAAAGTGCGCGTGTTCGTCGACTGGAACATCGAATTGTTCTTCCCCCGCGACATCGTGCAGACGGTCGAGGTTGATTAAGAAGGTGAGCTCCTCACGCACTACAGGGGCGATCGCCGGCCTCGCCGTCGGATGTCTGGGCGGGGCGGTGATCTGGGCTATAGGGTTGGCCTCGCTCGTGACCGGCGTGGCGCTCGGCGGGGTGTATGGCATGCTCTTTGCGCTACTGGTCGCGCGGCGGGCGATTAGCCCGGGCGCGGGGCTGCTCTGGGGCCTCGGCTACGCGCTCCTGCTGTGGCTGGCTGGCCCCGCGGGGCTGTTCCCGCTGCTGGGCGGCGCGCGAGCGATGGGCATGCTCGACACCGCCCGCGCCCATTTCCCCGAACTCGTCGCGTACCTGCTCTGCTTCGGTCTGCCACTGGGTCTGACGCTGGGGGTCCTGGGCGGCCTGCGTCCACTACCCGGGCAGCCGCCCTTCAGCCTGCCGCGGGCGCTGGTGGTCGGCGGGGTGGCGGGCGTCGTGGGCGGCTGGGCCTTCGGCAAGTGGATGGCGCAGGTCAATTTCTTCCCGCTTATCGCCGGTCTGGTCAACTCCAACTCGGTCATGGTGGGCATGACGCTCCATTTCATGATCGCGGTCGTCATCGGTGCGAGCTTCGGCGTGTTGTTCCAGCGCGACGTTCGCGGCTTCGGGTCGTGCCTGGGATGGGGACTGGCCTACGGCTTCTTCTGGTGGTTTCTGGGGCCACTCACGCTCCTGCCCGTCTTGCAGGGTAGCGCGCCCGACTTGTCGTACGAGCGAGGCGCCGCCTTGTTCGGCTCGCTGGTGGGACACGTGATCTACGGCCTGCTGTTAGGTTTGGTCTACGCCATGCTGGACCGGCTCTGGGTAGGCTTCTTCTACAGCTCGGACC
>JAIVIG010000151.1 GCA_020200675.1 Actinomycetota bacterium | reverse complement strand
GGTCTATGTCCTCGATGTCTGGGAGGCGCGCCGAGGGTATCGAGAAGTGGTCCTCGAGCGAGATGTCCCCGGTGTGGAACACGGTCGCCGAGCTGGTCTGGAAGAGGACGCTCGCCGCCCCCAGGATGTGACCGCTCTCGGTGAGCGTAACGCGCGCGTCCCCGACCTTTACGGGCTGGCCGAACGGCACGGGGGAGAGGCGCCTCTTTACCTCGCTCAAGGGCGCTCCTCCGGATAGGCCCCCACCCATCGCCGCGTGGTCATTGAGCGCCGCGGCGATGAGCCTGGCCGAGGGCGGTGTGCAGTAGATCGGCACGTCCGGATCATCCCGCACCAGGAGCGGCAACGCCCCACAGTGGTCGAGGTGGGCGTGCGTGACCACGACCGCGTCGAGCCCTTCTATTTCTTGAAAGGCCGGCGCAATGATGCCTCGTCCGTCGGGCCTTATGCCGGCGTCCACCAGAACTCGCGTCCGTCCGAAGTCCAGAAGATGACTGCTGCCACCCACCTCGCCCGCTCCACCCAGAGCCTTGAACGAGAGCGTCGGCCAAGGCTTTGCGCGAACAACGACCTTTGTCTGCGCGTGCCCAACTACCTCCTCGTTCGAGACATCGCTGTTTGGGGCCTCCGGCCTCCTCAGTGTCGCGAGCGCGTCCACGCCGCCGGCATCGTTAGTAGTGACGCCGGCGGCTCGGGACGCTGAGGGGTCTGGATCTTCGGTGGCATCTTCGGTGTTACGCCTGGAGGAGCCCGGGGAGCGACCGGACGTTCGGCTCGCCGGGCGAGGCTCGCGCAGATCGGCGTGGGCGCGGAGCACGCTGCCCATGAACTCCATCAGCTGGGCGGTCCGGGCCGTGGCGTCCAGGGAGTTGGGCAGGGCGTCAACCTCGTTCTTGACCGCCCGGATAAGGAGCTCCCCGAAGCCCTCGTCGGTAAAGCGGGCGTCCTTGAGGGCGTCCCGGATCTTGTCCCGCTCGACGACGACGCGCCCCAACTCCTCGTGCAGCTCCTCCAGGCGCTCGGCAGCGGAGGAGTAAGCCTTCCGCTCGCCCTCGAGAATGCGCTCGAGGTGCCGGGCTCTGCGCTCCAGCCCCGCGACCTTCTCGTTCATCTGGCTTCTCAGGTTTAGCGCCGCCGCCGCCCTTTCTTCGACCTTTTTGGCTTGCGTTGCTGCCTCGTCCTTCTCGCCGCGCAAGACCTCGACTTCGCGTCCCAGGGACTCGGCCCGTTCGTTGGCGGCTCTGGAGGCGAACGAGAGCCGCTCGTTCTCCCGCTTCAGACGCTCCAGCTGCTCCTCCAAACCGGCGATGTGGGCGTTCTTTGTGGCCTGCTTCTCGGCCCTCTGGTTCTCGTCGCGCCAGGCCGAGATGAGGGCCTCTACGAGCGCTTCGTCGGGCTCGGATTCGCCGGACAACGCCGCGAGCAAGAGACCTTCCGTGGTGTGAGCCTTGGCTGACTCCTCGAGGTCCGCAAGCTCGAGCTTCTCCGCTGCCTCGAAGGTCTCGGGGGGTATCTGCTCCCCCACGGCGGTACGAAAGCCGCCCCAGGCGGCGGCGTCGTTCAAGATCCTCCTGGAAACGCCCTTGAGTATAGCCGCACTGCCGCCGGACTTGCGGGTCAGGGCGTCGGCCTGGATGCCCCTGGGGAGCAGTGCCTCGTCGAGGCCGGGGATGCTCTTGCAGAGGCCGGCCAGAGTCTTCCTCGTGTCTAGCCTGGCGAGGCGGCGCTGTACGAGTTCCTCCGGAAAATTCTCCGGGGGCAGGAACCAGGACAACGCATGTTTCTCGCTCCCTTTAGGAACGTCTGCACCCTCAGTTCCTCCGTCTTTGGGTATAGGATCTGACATGGTATCTCCTAATGCGAATGTTAATGTTCTCCCTCGCTCTCATACGAGCAAGATTTTATCATGGGCTCCTTCCGAGCCTCCCGTAGAGCTTCTTTCGAGCGCGGGTTTGTTTTAAACTGCTCGCAGCGTGAACGAGACGGCGGAGAACGAGGCAAGGATACTGGCGCACTCGCCCGGACGGTACCCGATCCTCGTCGTGGAGCTCTCACCCGGCAATCTGCGAACGTTCTATTACGAGACGGGCTACGACCCGGAGCAGACCAAACCGGTGACCGAAGATTGGCTCCGGGAGAACGCGATAGGCCGCCACAGCTTCGTCGAGGTGGACCCTCCCTACGAGGTTCCTGTCTCGTCTCTTAGGGACTACGTCCGCCAGGAGTTCCTCGAAGGACCTTAATAGATGAAGCGTTGGACAGAGCTCCGGTGCTCCGATCGAAGCCCGTTAGCTGCCCTTACTCTTACCCTTGTCGTTGCTCTTGCTGTCGCTGCTCTTATCCGCGGGCGGAGGTGGGGGAGGAGGCGGTGGCGGCGCTGCCGCCGGTCCCGAACTCTGGCTGATGGTTACGCTCCTCGAGAAAGGATCCAGTAACGTGCCGCCTGCGGGGTCGGTCGAGAGCACCGTTCCCGCGGGCTGGTTGCTCTGGACCGTTTCGACGGTGTAGCCGAATCCAGCGTCCCATAGCGTTGCCGCTGCGTCGAAGCCGCTGTAACCCACGACGTCCGGAACCCGTACCTGGTTCGTTCCGGAGCTGACGGTGACGTCTACGGAGCTGCCGGATTCGGCGTTGCTGCCCGCGGACGGGTTCTGGGAGATAACCTGGCCAGCCGGCACCTGGCTGCTAGTCTCCCGCGTCTGACGGCCGAGCGAGAGGTCCGCCGCTTCAAGGGCTCGTCTCGCTTCCTCGACGGTGCGGTTGTAGAGGTCCGGGACCTCTACGGTCTCGGGTCCTCCGCCGACTGTGATCGTGATGGTAGACCCTACCTCGGCGTTCCTTCCGCCCCGGGGGTCTTGACCGGTCACGTAGCCCTCGTAACTCTCGGAGCTCTCCCCGGTCTCCTCTTCGACCTCGAAGCCCGCCTCTTCAAGGGTCTGCGTGGTTGCTTCACTAGTCTGGCCTCCTACATCGGGCACCTCGGCTACCTGCCGGCCGCTGACAATGACGTAGATTCTCGACCCCTCCCTGAGCGTCTCTCCCGCTGCCGGGGTCTGGCTTATGATCGCTCCCTCGGGCTGCTTGCTGTCTTGTCTGGTGCCTTCGACGACCTCGAAGTTGCCGGCTTCGGCGGCTATTTGCTCCGCTTCTTCGATAGAGGCGGCGTTCTGGAGGTCCGGGACCGTTCGTAGCGGCCCGAGGGTGAGGAGGGTGTAGGCGAGCCCGCCGAGCAGCAAAATCAGGAGCAGCAGGATCAGTGTCCAGGGCCTTCCCCGGCGGCGCGCTCGCTTCGGTGCCGTTATAACCTGCGTCTGCGCCGCCGTCCCCGCGGGCGGTACGGGGCGCTTCCTAGTGCGGGTCGTCTTCGACGCGGCGGGTTCGAGGCCCTCGAGCACCCGTTCGAGATCTTCTATGAGCTCGCCGGCGTTGGCGTAACGTTCGTCGGGGCTCTTCGCGAGGAGCTTGGTGGTAACGGCGCTTATGCCCTCGGGCACCTCGGGGTTCAGCTCCCGGGGTGGGACGAGGTGACCGTTGACGTGCTTCATCGCGATGCCTATGGAGGTCTCCGCGTCGTAGGGGAGCGTACCGGTCAGCATCTCGTAGAGGACCACACCCAAAGAGTACAGGTCGCTCCCCTGGCCCACCGGCTCGCCCATCGCCTGCTCAGGGGAGATGTAGTGGGCCGTGCCCAGGATCGAACCCGTCCTCGTCATCGTGCTGGAAGTGGCGGCCCTGGCGATTCCGAAGTCGCCCACTTTAATGTCGCCTGTGTCGGTGACTAGGACGTTGTGGGGCTTTATGTCCCGGTGCACGACCCCGGCCC
>JAIVIG010000403.1 GCA_020200675.1 Actinomycetota bacterium | reverse complement strand
GAGTTGGGGCGGAAACCTCGGGATCGGTAGCGGCGGAGACGATGGCGGCACGAACGGGGTCGGGGAGGGGAGCGGCGATGGGCGTGGCGACCGTGGAAACCTCGGGTGCGAGTGGCGGCCTGCCTGTAAAGCCTAGCGCCGGACAGTTGATGACCTCGTTCGCCGAGGCAAGAGGCAACCCACCGGGCGATGTCAACTCTCCCGTGGCCGCGACGGCGCGGATCTCGTTAGCGTCCCTCAGCGCGATGTTGCGCCCGTCGGCGACCGCGTCATCGCTCCACACGCCCACGTTGAGATCCCACAGCGGGGTGTAAGCCTGGGCGAGAGCCGGGTCGCGGAGCGTGGGGAAGACTTCGAAGACGTTCTCCAGGTCTCCGCCGTTACGCAAGGCCTCCAGCAGATCCTTGTTCTCCAGGTTGAGCTCCTGGGCGTTGAGGCCATCACGGATGAGGTGCCGGATCCCCTGCGCCGGCGGACTTTCCTGGCCGACCGGGCCGTTGACGAAGGTGAAGATTTCCGCGCGCGCCGAGTCCTGGCGAGTACTGCCGTTCGGGAAGGGCGACAGGGCGAGGTTCGGCACGAAGATGCTCCGCTCGAGGGTGGCCGTGACCGAGTTGGACGCGTCGAAGTTGAGGTAGACGATGTCTTTTCCGTTTGCCGAGCCGCGGATCAAGCCCATGTCCACGGTCATTTCTTCGGTATCGATGGCCAGGAGCCGGTCATGGGTGTTGGTGTGGGTCGTGGCATCGAAGGGCCCGTCGCCGACCGCGACGATGGGCGCGTTGTAGACCACGTCGCTGCCCTTGACGCGGACAAAGGGGCTGTACTTGTCATCCGCAACCGCGCCGGGCCGGGCCAGTTGGGGCGGGAAGAAGGTAGGACCTGGGTCAAGGAGACGCTCGGGGCTGAAGTCTGGCTTGCCCTCGAACGTGACCTCGCTCTCACCCAGTATCCGGCTCTTGGACTCGACCTGCTGCGCGCAGAGAGGGCAGCCGGTGGTGATGTTGGAGAGCTTGGGCGCGAAGTTGAGCCCGAGTTCCTCCGCGATGGCTTCGTCGGAGGTGTCGGTTATGACGAACCAGACGGGCTCGCCGTCGACGTTGCCCTTGTGCAGGGGTAGGGTGGCGAAGTCTTTGGACAGGTTCACCGCCACGGCGCTCTCGAGCACGAGGTTTTCCTCCGGCAGGAACTCGTCGTTCTCGGTGTTGGGCGCGGCGGTGTTCGGTGCGACGGCGTTCTGCGCGACTGCCGCCGGCATTGCCGCCGCCAACATGAGCGTCAGTGCCATCACTAGAAGAGCTTTGGCCTTCAACGTTGTCTCCTTTCCTACTATGCGGTAAATAGCTTCGCTGAAACAACCTCTCGTCGTACCGTCGTCATCCTCCTCTGTTTGTGCCAGCGTTGTCGTCGCTTGCGCCTATCCCGTGTTTGTCGGAACCTGTTGCAGGTTCTTGCTGGGAAGAGTCGTATTCTTGACACTTTGGCTCGCCCTCCCTACGCTGCTCGCTTCAGGCCGGCCTGGATCGCCTCCATCGGGTCGAGGTAGTGCTCGACCACTTGCTCTTCCCGGTCGTCGCACCAGGTGTAGTAGCCGGCCTCCCAGGCGGCCTCGGCCACGTACACCGAGCAACGCCCTCCCTGGAGCTTGAGCCAGCGACCCGAGAGGGTGACCTCGCCCTCCAAACCCAGCGCCTGGAGTGCTTCGATGAGTCGTGTCATTGCGCTCCGTTTTCGGCTAGCCCGTCGTGTGTGGACGATCCTGGGTATGACCCTATCGGAGCGAAGCTAGCGTTTGGGTAAACGCTGGTGAACAAATAGGCATGGATCGGTAAACAATGGTAAACGGGAGGTGGTTCGAGGGTACCGGCCGTAGCGTGCTGTTCGGAGATGTTGCTCTCCGAACCAGGCCGTACCGCTACGAGGGGGAGTCTCGCCTAAGCGGTGGGCAGCATACCAGGTGACCGCGGAGTTCTAGCGAAAAGGAAGAAAGCGGTACCCTATGCCCCATTCGGTCTGGATATAGCGAGGGTGGTCCGAATCATCGCCCAGCTTGCGGCGCAAGCGCCGCACGAACACCTTCAGGTAGTGGGTGTCGCCAACGTATCCCGGACCCCACACCCGCTCTAGCAGGTGCCGGTGGGGTAGCACGGCCCCTGCGTGCCGCACCAGCTCCTCCAGCAGGCGGTATTCGGTGGACGTGAGCCTGACCTCCTCTCCGCGCAGCCGCACTTCGCGGTTAGCGTAGTCCAGCGACAAGTCGCCCACGGCGATACGCGGGCCGGGCGTTACGGGCGGCCTGCTCGCCCGTCGCAGGAGCGCCCGCAGGCGCGCCAGTAGCTCGAGGTGGTCGAAGGGCTTGGTCAGGTAGTCGTCGGCGCCGAGGTCGAGCGCCCGCACCTTGTCGAGCGTTCCGTCGCGCACTGTGAGCATCAGGATCGGGACTCCGGAGATCTCGCGGATGCGCCGGCACACCTCGAAGCCGTCGGGCGGCGGCATGGACACGTCCAGCACCACGAGATCCGGCTGCTCCTCGGCGAAGCGTTTGATTGCTTCCTCGCCGTTGACCGTGATCCTTACGCGGCAATCCGGCCATACCATGCGCATCCCGAAAGCAATCACTTCCGCGACGTCCCTGGCGTCCTCCGCGATGAGCAGCTTGAGCGTCATGGGTTGGTTCCTCCTTTCTGCGCGCTTGGCAGGAAGATATGGAAAGTCGCGCCTGCCCCGGGCCGACTCTTGGCCCGCATCCGCCCCCCGTGGAGCTCGACGATGCCCCTGGCGATCGCCAGCCCCAGGCCGGATCCGCCCCGCCCGGGCTTGAGGCGGTAAAAACGCCGGAAGACGGCTTCCAGCTCCCCCTGCGGGATCCCGGGACCGTTGTCGCCCACCGACAGCGACACCTCTCCGCCCGAGATCCGGCCGGAGATGCTGATACGTGTGCCCTCAGGGGTGTGCAGGTGGGCGTTCGCCAGCACGTTCACTACCACCTGCTCCAGCCGCCGCGGGTCGCCGTCGGTGGGCAGCGGCTCGGACAGGTCGACCTCCAGGAGTTGTCCCTTTTCCTGGATCAGGGGATGCACCGAGGACATCGCCTCGGTAACGACGGCGCGCAGGTCGAGCGGCTCGCGATCGAGGCGCAGGGTTCCGGCCTCCAGCTGGTTGTAGGCGAGAAGATCATCGATGAGCGTGCCGAGGCGGTCGGTATTGCGGCGCGCGTTGTCCAGCAGATCCCGCTCGTCAGCCCGCAGCCGCCCGGATGCGCTCGTCCGGAGCAAGCCCAGCCCGGCCCGGGTTGCGGTGAGCGGGGTGCGCAGGTCGTGGGAGACCGAGGAGATAAAGAGGTCCCTGAGCCGGTCGATCTCTGACAACCGCTCGCTCTCCCCGTGGGCCCAACTGGCCCTCTCCCGCTCCAGCGTGAGCCGCCGCATGAGGATGGCGGTGCCAACCCCGAAGATGCCAAGCAAGACTACCCGGGCACCCAGATCCCGGACGTCGCCTTCGTTTGGGGACCACCCTGGGAAGGTAGGGTCGATGATCACCGTGAGCACTGCGAAGCCGGCCGTGTAGAGCAGGCCGCCTCGCAACGTCGAGGTGGCCGTCGCGCATACGAGGGTTAGGAAGAAGAGAACGAAGAGCGGACCGCCCGGTTCCGCGCCGAGGAAGTAGATCAGCCCGCTCACCGGCACACCCAGCACGTACTTGTAGGTGAAGGGGTGGAGCCGTCGTACTAGATGCCGGAGCGACTCGACGATCAGGAGGTATGCGGCGAACAGCAGTATGAGCGCCCAGGTCGGGAGCCCCGTGCGGCCGGTTGTGGGTTGCACG
>JAIVIG010000150.1 GCA_020200675.1 Actinomycetota bacterium | reverse complement strand
GCACAATCCGTTGCGCTCGGCCACACCGAGGCCGCCACGTCGGCCTTGACAAACAGTGCCTTCTCATGGAAGTTCGCATGTACGGAGTTCTCGGAAGGTCGACGCTTCGTCTAAGCTAAGGGCCGCGCCAGCGACCGACAACTGAGAGGAGGACTTATGGAACTTCGACCACTCGGACGCACCGGTGTATCGGTCAGCCAGTTCTGCCTCGGCGCGATGATGTTCGGCGCCTGGGGCAACCCCGACCACGACGAGTCCATCCGGATCATCCACCGTGCGCTCGACGCGGGCATCAACTTCATCGACACCGCCGACGTGTACGGGGCGGGCGAGTCCGAGGAGATCGTCGGCAAGGCGCTCGCTGGCGGCCGGCGCGACGACGTCGTCCTCGCCACGAAGTTCCACAACCCCATGGGCGAGGATCCCAACCGGCGCGGCAACTCGCGCCGCTGGATCATGCGCGCGGTCGAGGACTCGCTGCGCCGGCTCGACACCGACTGGATCGACCTCTACCAAGTCCACCGCCCCGAGCCGGGTACCGACATCGAAGAGACACTGTCGGCGCTCACCGACCTGGTCCACCAAGGCAAGGTCCGCTACATCGGATCCTCGACTTTCCCTGCCAGCCAGATCGTCGAGGCACAGTGGACGGCCCGCGACCAGCGCCTGCAGCGGTTCGTCACCGAGCAACCGCCCTACTCGATCCTCGTACGCGGCGTCGAGGCCGACGTCCTTCCCACCTGCGCGCGGCACAGCATGGCCGTCATGTCCTACAGCCCGCTGGCCGGCGGCTGGCTGTCGGGCCGCTGGCGCAAGGACGCCGGTCAGCAGAGCTCCTCTCGCGCCGGCCGACTGCCGGAGCGCTTCGACCTCGCCAACCCGTACAACCAGCGCAAGCTCGACGCCGTGGAGGAGCTCGCGCAGCTCGCCGCGGAGGCCGGGCTCACGCTCATCCAACTCGCCATCGGATTCGCCCAGTCGCACCCCGCCATCACCTCGCCGCTGATCGGGCCGCGCACCATGGAGCACCTTGAGACCCAGCTCGCCGCCTCCGACGTCGTCCTGACCGACGACGTGCTGGACCGCATCGACGAGATCGTGCCGCCCGGCACGACCATCAACCCCGCCGACAGCTCCTTCAACAACCCGGCGCTGGATCCGGCGGCGCGGCGGCGTTAGATCGGTGCGCCGAGCGCGCGTGGACGTCCTCAAAGAGCCCTCTGGCACTTAGTACTACAGTTGTAATTCATGCTGGCAGTACGCCTCTTCGCTTGTAGTGACAACGCTTGGCTACGGCCTGATGGCGACGGCGCCACACCGACCAGCGGAGCACTTCTTCTCGTGGCGGAGGTCGCCGGGCCAGGACCAATCGGCACAGAAGCTTGCGCACTTCGGAGAGCGTCAGTTCCACGAGAGCCCTCGCTTTCTCTTGAAAGCCAGCAGGCTGTTGGTCTGCTGCGTTTTCGGAGCCCCCTTTTGTGAGGCTTCGATGTCCTGTCCTTCGTCTCGGATGACGGCGAGGAAGGCGTGGGCGAAGAGCGCCAGGGTGACGTGACGATACCAGCCAACCCAGCTTCTTACCTCGTAGTGGGCCAGGCCCACCTCTCCTTTGGCCTCCTCAAATCCGATCTCCACCCGCCAGCGGCTGCCGGCCACCCTCGCCAGCTCTTCGAGCGTCGTCCCCTCGGGAGCGAAGACCGTATACGCGGAGAGTTCGTCCGGATCCTCGATTGAGCAGCGCACCAAAAGCCATCTCTGGAAGCCTTCTTGTAGCGGGGGATTGAGCGGCAGCCTTGTCCAGTCGTAGAGCCGCGGTCCCTTGGAGCCCTCCCCGGCCGAGAGGCGCCTCCAACCCTCTCCAGCTTCCTCGGACGGAAGCTCTCCTCGACGCAGGGATTCGAGCACCGTGCTTACTCGATGCTGGTGGAAGCCGGCCCACACGTGGGCTTTGCCGGAGACGGCCAGCACGTAGGGCTGCTCCTTCTCCTCGAGGAACATCCCCAGGCGCCTGGTCTCACCGTAGACGGAGTCGGCCACCACCCACGCCGCCTTAACGCCCCCATCCAGGGCCCTCTCGAGCATCTCCCTGGCAAGTTCGGGTTTGGTGCGCATCTCGATCTCCTCGGGCACCCCAGCCCGCTCGCGTCGCTCTTCGTCTTTGGCCCACTCTTCGGGCAAATACAGCTCCCGGTCGATGAAAGCTTGCCCCCGAAGGGAAGCGTAGGCCAAAAACACCCCGACCTGGCAATTCTCCGTCTTGCCGGCGGTACCTGTGTACTGGCGCTTCACCCCGACGCTGTTCTCTCCCTTCTTGATGAAGCCCGTCTCATCGACGATGAGGATCGCATCCTCCTCGCCCAGATGCTCACTCACGTAGCCTCTCAGGTCCTCGCGCACGAGATCGGCGTCCCAGTTGGCCCGACCCAGTAGGTGCTGAAGGCCATAGGGCGTGGCGTTCCCCGCCACCTCGGCCAACTGCCAAGAGTTCTTGCGCTCGGCCGCCGAGAGCAAACCCAGCAGATAGTCGTGCGCCCGCTGGCGCACTTCGGAGCGGGCAAAGTACGGTGAGAGACGTTTGTCTAAAGCCTCCAACTCCTCGGTCCACGAACGCGTCATTTTTCGATCCACCGTCTGGGGCATCACATGTCCTCCTTGGTCGAGGGGCATAATGCCAAACGGCCTCGCTATTTACAACTGTAGTACTAGTGCTTCGTTCCTTAAAGACGGTACACAAAAGTGCGCCTCCGATGCCTCGGCGGCTTTGGAGGTCGTCCCCACACCCACGGCTTCGCTTTCCGATTCAACTGGCGAGTAGCGACCCTCGTCGCATAGTCTATCTCGTAGCTGTCGGCGAAATCTATCCCGGCTAGCGCCTGCCGCCGGAATAGCCGCCACCATACCTCGATCATATTCAGCCATGCCGCCCCCTTGGGGATGAAGGCGTGCTCTATCCGGGGATGCTCAGTGAGCCACTCCCTGAGCAGAGCGCTCTTGTGGGTGCTGAGGTTGTCGGCGATCAAGTAGATAAGACCTCGCGGGATGGCCCGCTCGATCTTCTCCAGCAGCTTTATGTAGCCTTTGGAGTTCCGGGAGCGGGAAGTGAAGGTCAGCGACTTGCCGTCCTTTACTCTGAGAGCACCGAACACCCACGCCTTGTCCGGGCCACGGCTGTATTCAAGAGGCGCTTTGATGCGGTGTCCGTCCGGCGACCACCCTGGAGCCGGAGGGAAAGAGCGTGGGGTTACAGGACCGAGCTCATCGACGCAGACCACCGTAGAGCCGGGCGGTGGGTCAGTGTAGAGCTCGATTATCCTCGATCTTTTGGGACGAACTCCGGGTCCGGGCTCTCGGCCCACGGCCTGGTCCGGCGCCAGCGCACACCTTCAGCGAGCAGGATGCGCCGCACCTGGCTGCGGCCTACCTCGATGCCTATCTCGTTGGCGGCCTCGGCGAGCGCGGTAAGCGTCCAGTACGCAGCCTTCGTCTCGTCTTCGGGCTGGAGTCCGCCTCCTGGCTCGGTGAGCAGCTTGCCCGGCGGATCTTTGGAGACCAGGGCGATGATCCTGGAGCGCTCGTCCTCTGTGATGCGGGGCTTACGGCCCGCGCCGGGGCGGTCTCCGAGCCCGTCTATCCCTTCGGCGTTGAAGCGGTGGAGGCGCTTTCTTACGGTCTTCGGATGACAGCCCAGTTTCTCGGCTATCTTGGCGGTGCGCAGATCTTGCCAGCTCAAAGAGATGATGCGGGCGCGGAAGATCCAGTCTCCGGGAGCGTGGCGACTTCCGGCGAGTTTGCGTATCTTTTGCTCTTCCTCTACGTTCTGGGGTGCGCGGGCGCGCAGTAGTTTCGGCACGATCTCCTCCCTTCCCGCT
>JAIVIG010000149.1 GCA_020200675.1 Actinomycetota bacterium | reverse complement strand
GCGCCTGGCCGACGCGGTGCGCCTGCAGGCCCGCCAGCTCTTCTCGAACTTCCTCCTCGGTCCCCGCTCCGACAACGTCATACTCTTCCTCGGCCCATCCGAAGGAGAACTGGCGGAAGAGTTGCCGGAGAAGGCACAACTGCTGGCCAAAGGGGTGCAGCGCTACGTCAAGGGCCTGCTGCCGGATCTCACGGTCTCCGTCGGGATCGGGCGCTACAAGAAGGACCCCACCCTCCTCCCCGACGCCTACTCGGAGGCGGGAGTGGCGCTGGAGATCGGGCACCGCATCCACGGCCCCTCCTCCGTCTCGACGTTCGAGGGCACCGGCACCTACAAACTCCTCTTCCGGGTCCTCCAGGAGAACCCCGAGGAGCTCGAGGCCTTCTACGTCGAGACCCTGGAGCCCGTCGTCCGCTACGACTCCCGTTACGGCACGGAGCTCGTCCAGACCCTCACTACCTACCTGGAGAACGACGCCTCGACCGTCAGGACTGCGGGCGACCTCTTCGCCCACCGCCACACCATCCGCTACCGCCTCGACCGCGTCAGCGAGCTCACCGGTCTCGACGTGGACAAGAGCGAAGACCGCGAACGTCTCACTTTAGGGATAAAGGCCATGCAGCTCCTGGGCCGTGTCCCTGAGAAGCCCTCGAGCTTCACGGATCGGTAGGTTTCAGGCTACAGGCCTCAGGCTTCAGCCCTCGTCACCTGATGCCTGGAACCCGATACCTGAAGCCTGCTTTGTACTTACAGCGCAACGCCGCTACCCTGCGGAGCGCCTATCTTTGTACACTCGGCTAAAGACCTCTTCCGAGTCTGGTGTCTAGACTATGTTCAGTAAGAACATACCCCGATCCCGAAGGAGGGAGCTTTTGCGGAGGCTTGCATTACTTACGACAGCGGTCCTGGTGCTGCTACTAACACTACCGGCCCTGGCGTTCGCGCAGGACGGGCCGACGGTCGCGGACCTTTCGCTGGCGATGGACACCGTGTGGGTCATCGTGGCGGCCTGCCTGGTACTCTTCATGCAGGCTGGGTTCGCCATGCTGGAGGTCGGCTTCTCCAGGATGAAGAACGTCGGGAGCGTGGTCGCCAAGATCCTGGTTAATCTAGCTATCGCGGCCCTTCTATTCTGGGCGGTAGGCTTCGCGCTCGCGTTCGGAACCGGAAACGCCCTCATCGGGACGCAGGGCTGGTTTTTGGCCGTATCTCCTGGTCAGGTCAACGACGTCTACGGCGGGCTCTCCTGGACGCAGGTCCCGCTCTCGGCCAAGTTCCTCTTCCAGGTGGCGTTCTGCGCTGTCTCTCTGGCGATCGTGTGGGGCACCATGCTCGAGCGGACCAAGTTCGCCGTGTACGTGATCTTCGCGGTGGTCTTCGCCGGCCTGATCTACCCGATAGTGGGACACTGGATCTGGGGCGGCGGCTGGCTGACCGAGCTGGGGATGCAGGACTTCGCCGGCTCCACGGTGGTCCACCTCTCGGGCGCGATGGCGGCTTTAGCCGGGACCCTGCTCCTCGGCCCCCGTCTCGGCAAGTACGACGACGACGGACGCCCCGTCACCATCCCCGGTCACAACATGCCGCTCGCGGTCCTGGGAGTCCTGATACTCTGGATCGGCTGGTGGGGCTTCAACCCCGGCTCGACGATGGCCGCGGTTCCGGAGATCGCCGACATCGCCCTCACCACCAACCTCGCCGCGGCGGCGGGTGTGCTCGGCGCGATGGGCATGAGCTACGTCTACCGGCGCAACATCGACGTCGGCATGGGCGGCAACGGCGCCATCGCGGCCCTCGTCGCCATCACCGCCCCGTGCGCCTTCGTCGCCCCGTGGGCCTCGATAGTTATCGGTTTCATTGCCGGCGTCGTGATGTACGCCACCCTCGCCTTCGTGGACCGGATCAGGGTGGACGACCCGCTCGGGGCCATCGCGGCCCACGGCATGGGCGGCGTATGGGGCACGCTGTCGGCCGGTCTCTTTACCACCCCGGAGCTCGCAGCCATCGGCCGACCTGGCCTCTTCTACGGCGGCGGCTTCTACCAGCTCGGGGTGCAGGTCCTGGGGATCGTGGCCGCGGGTAGCTTCGTCTTCCTCGCGTCGCTGGCGGTCTTCGCGACGCTCAAGGCCACCATCGGCATCCGGGTCAAGCCCGACCAGGAGCTCGACGGCCTCGACATCCACGAGCACGGAGTCTACGGCTACCCTGACCTCGTCGCCACCGACTACCCGAACGGGAACGGCGCCAAGATCCCCGATCCCCTGGAAAGGACGGCCGAAGGAACGACGTAAGGCAAGAGACAACCGCGCCTGCCGGGGCCTCGGCTCCGGCGGGTGTTTGTGTCGGAAGACCCCGGGGAACACGTCTTCGGGGTTCTTCCGCGTGATAATGAGGGCGCTCTAGGCACGAATCCGGGGAGAACGGAGAACATTTGGAACCACCGATAACCCAGGCCACTGCCCACGGCAACAACGTCGTCGGCGTCTTCGCCGACCGGGTGGAGCTGCGTAGCGGGTGGCAAGGCCAGCAGGTCGAGACCATAAGCATAAAAGACGTCGCGAGCGTCCGCATCCAGGGCTGGGTGAACTGCACTCTGACCCTGGAGAGCAACACCGGGCGCCTCTACAACCTCGACCGCATGGCCCTGCCCGACGCCCGCGGCGTCAAGGCCGCCATAGAGCGCCAGAAGCAGAAGGCGGGCGTCTACGACTGAGGGAGCTCTCGCTCGCCACCATCACCGCCGCAACCCGTCACCGCCGTCGGCGCGGCTTCTCTCCTCATCTCGAAGTCTTCGAGGACCTGCTGCGTCCACCCGCTCGGGATGGTAAGGCAGAAGGCGACGAGCGCGTAGAAAGCAGCCCTCCTGCCCCACAACGTCGGCTCTTTCGCCCGCGTGTTCCGTCGCGCCGCGGCTCTCTCCGGGCTCGCGTGCTTCCGCACGACCACGACGATACACAGCCCGACCACGGCCATGAACAGGTTGAAGTACTGGCCCCTCCCGATGCCGAGCCAGTAGGAGTCATACTCCCGGAAGTAGTCCACGAACAGCCGCAGAAGACCGTACCAGAGCACGAAGTGCCCCAGCATGAGCCCCCTGGGAAGATATCCGTTCCGTCTGAGGTTGAGCCTCCGGACGACGAGCAATATGGGTACGATCAGGAGGTTCTTGGTGCCATCGTAGAGGGCGACGGGGTGCCTGCATCCCTCGGCGTAAGGGAACTCCATCGCCCAGGCGACGTCGGTGATTGACCCGTAGACCTCCCCGTTTATGTGGTTCCCAATCCGCCCCAGCGCCATGAGAGCGGCGCCGGGGATCACGATCTCGTCCGCGATCTCGAGGAAGCTCTTGTTTCGTAGCCGGCAAAAGGCGAGCGTCCCGACGACAACCCCCAACAAGACCCCGTGGGTAGCCATGCCCCCTTGCCAGAGGCTCGGGATCTGCCAGATGTGGTCCTCGTAGTAGAACCACTCGTAGAGGACGACGTCGAAGATTCTGCCTCCAAGCAGGACGCCCGCTGCGAACAGCAGCGAGAACTCCGCGACGTCGCGCCCGTCGAACCCCAGGCGCTCCCTCTTCAGCCACACCCAGAGATCGACGACCAGAAGCCCGATCGCATACGCCAGCCCGTAGTACCAGAGCCGGATCTGCCCTATCTCGGCCAGCACCGGGTCGATGCCGTAAACGAGGTTCGCCGACGCGGACAACATCGCCATATCCCCTAGGCTTTTCGTCCCCCGCGCACACCTTTAACCGTTACGAAGCCGCCCACTCGAGATCCTTCCTGGAAACCTTCATCTCCACCACCTAGAAAACGTTAGGGTTGAACCAGAGATACACGGCCAGAAACAGGCACCCCAGCAAGTAAATCAGCACCGACCCGCCGAGCAG
>JAIVIG010000148.1:6497-8512 GCA_020200675.1 Actinomycetota bacterium | reverse complement strand
CGCGGTCAAAAGCCCCGCCGGGAACAGCGGTATCCCGAAGAGCAGGTTCAAGGCCAGCGCCGCTCCGATGAACTCCGCCAGGTCCGTGGCCATGGCGATGATCTCCGCCTGCACCCACAGCCCCAAAGAGACCGCCTTGGGGAACCGCTCGCGACAAACCTCCGGCAGGTTCCTGCCCGTGGCGATGCCGAGCTTGGCCGACATCGACTGGATGAGCATTGCCATCAGGTTGGAGGCCAGGATTACCCACAGAAGCAAATACCCGAACTGCGCCCCGGCCGCTATGTTCGTCGCGAAGTTGCCCGGGTCCACGTAGGCCACCGCCGCGATGAACGCCGGCCCCAAAAACGGCAACAACCCACGTAAACCCCGCCGATCCCCCTTCAAGGACTGGTGAGCCGCCCGCGCCGTCGCGCTCTCCCCCGGCAAAACACTCTCGACGATCTCGTTATTCTCGGTAGTAGAACGGTCTTTCATAGAATCCTCTTCTCTAAACTCCTGATATTTTTAGGTTTGCCTAAGACTATAATGTGGGAGCTCTAAGAGTCAAGATTTGGCAGAGTTGATAAGGTAGTTAAGGTCGTTTATATTGATTCGCCATGAACGCTTCCGCGACGCTCCGGCCTTCTTCTTCGGTAGGGGATTACTTGAAGGCGATCTGGGAGCTTGCCGGGGATGGGTCGGCTTCCACGAAGGAGGTTGCGGGCAGGCTCTCCGTCTCGTCGGCGTCGGTAACGGGGATGTTCAGGCGGTTGCAGGAGATGGGGCTGGTTCGGTACGAGAGGTATCGGGGGGCTTCGTTGACGGACGCCGGCTCGAGCACGCCGTTTCGGACGAGTTTACGGAGCGTCTGGCGGAGCTGTTGGGGCATCCGGGGCGGGATCCGCACGGGGACCCAATCCCCGCCGCCGACGGCACCCTGGTCCTCGAAAGCTCGAAGCCGTTGAGTGAGGCCCTGGTCGGGCGGCGTGTCCGCATAGTAAAGGTCGACGACGAGAGCACGTCGGTCCTCAACCACCTCGGGGAACGCGGGCTAGTCCCCGGGCGCACCGTGAGCGTCAAGGAGGTTCGCAGCGTCGACGGCGTCGTCACCGTCGAGGACGAATTAGGTGAGGAGCATCCTCTAGGGGAGAGCCTGGCGTGTGCGATCTTCGTCGAGGACGCCCCGCGTGAGGATCAGTAGGTAGGCGGGGCGCCACCGGAGAGGGCGTCGGCGATAATCCTCTCGTGGTCGAAGGCGAGATCGACGGTCGAAGGGTCCAGGAAGGCCACCTCGGCGGCGTCGGAGGCGGCTTCCGGCTCGCCCTCCCGGACGCGGGCGAGGTAGGCACAGCTAACGTTGTGTCCGCGTGGGTCGCGGTCGGGGTCCGAGTAGACGCCGACGAGGCGCACTATCTCCACCTTCAGTCCCGTCTCCTCCTCGGTCTCCCGGGCCGCCGCGTCCTCCAGCGTCTCCCCCACCTCCACGAAGCCGCCCGGCAGGGCCCACTGGCCCTCGTAGGGGTCGCTCGCGCGACGGATCAGGAGGACCTCGCCCTCCTCCGAGGGCACGACGGTGTCCACCATAAGCTTCGGAGTCTCCGGTCCGGCCATAAGCGCGTCCTTTCTCTTTTTGAATCTCTCGAGCGTACTACCCCATGCGGACGCCAGCCAATCGGCCCGGAGAGCGCCGGCGAACGGTCACAAAGCGTGAACAACCTGCCTGCGGAGCTCTGAGTCTTCCCTGTTAAGAGTGGATTCTGGATGGGTAGTACACCGCCCCAAGTAGAGACAACACTTCCAACGAGGAACCAAGCCAAAAGGAGGAGTACGTGAAGGTAGTCATGGTTCTCTACCCGGGAAACGGGCACAAGATAGAGTTCGGGGAGTTGGAAGGCCAACCGATACCGGGCAGTGCAGACGGGGAGATCGGGCTGCGCCAGTGGCTCGAGAGCGAAGGCCACGAGCTGGTGACAACCACGGACAGGGAGGGCGGCGAGCTCAAGGAGAACCTCGGGGATGCGGATGTTCTGATC
>JAIVIG010000148.1:0-6483 GCA_020200675.1 Actinomycetota bacterium | reverse complement strand
TGGTGCGCAACTTCGTCCCGCAGTACAACCAGGTAGTAAACGGCGAGTGGGACATAGCCGGGCTCGCCAAGAGGTCCTACGACCTGGAGGGCAAGACAGTTGGCATCTACGGCGCGGGCGCTATCGGGCAATTGGTTGCGATGCGCCTGAAGCCCTTCGACGTCAAGATGTACTACTACAAGCGCTCGCGCCTAAGCAACACCGAGGAAGCGGTCTGCGGGTTCCGCTACGTCCGCCTCGACGACATGATGGCCCACTGCGACGTCATCGTCATCGAAGCGCCCCTCACGCCCGAGACCGAAGGCCTCTTCGACCGCGACGTGCTCTTCGGCATGAAGAAGGGCGCCTGGCTGGTCAACACGGCCCGCGGCGCGATCGTCGACCGTGACGCCCTCGTCGAGGCTTTGGAGGAAGGTCACCTGGCCGGCTACGCCGGAGACGTCTGGGACCCCGAGCCCGCGCCCCCGGATCACCCGTGGCGGACGATGCCCCACCACATGATGACACCACACACCGCCGGCACGACGCTCGACGCGCAGAAGCACTACGCGGAGGATACCCGCCGCTGCCTCGAAGCCTTCTTCGCGGGTGAGGAGATAGAGGATGACCACCTCATCGTAGAAGGCGGCGAGATCGTGAGCGGCACCTACAAGGCCATCTACGAGGCGAGCGAGAGCCAATCTAGCACCGAAAGGCTCCCGACCTCGACGAGGGCCGACCGGCCCTCCGTACGCGACAGAGCCGCTTCTGCCGCCTCCTCGAGAGGCTCCCCCGCAAACGGCGCCGCCCGAACCCCTCGAACATCTACGGTCGAGCAGAACCATAGCTCACACGGGATGCGCTGGTGTAAGATGCTTGAGTAGTTCCGTAGATCATATGGGGGAAGCTTTTGGGAGCATTGGCGGTAATCTGGGCGCCCGTAAGCACGCTCGCGCGCGTGGCGGAGGAGCGGCGGGTGTTGCTCGGCTTCGGCGTCGTGGCGCTCTACGCGGCGTTGGGCGTCGCCGGGAGCGCCATCGCCGTATTCGGCGGCCTCACGCAGGCGCAGTCCCAGCAACCAGGGGCGCAGCCGCTACCACCGGGTTTCGAGGACGTCCTGGACTACGCCGGGGCCGTCTCGCTGGTCTCGGCGGTTCTCTATCCGTTCGTGTTGTGGCTGTTGGTCTCGGGTTTGATGCAGCTGGTCACGCGGTTCTTCGGGGGAACGGGCCCGTTCTCGGCGATGCTCGCCGTGGTGGGTGTCGCCCAGGTACCGCTCGTGATCTCCACCGCGCTCGCCATCCCGATCACGGGTCTCCAGATCGTGCTCGGCCCCCAGGATCAGTCGGGGACCTCGGTAGCCACCGTCTTGGGGTTGCTAAGCGCCCTTCTCGGACTGGCTTTCCTGCTCTGGCACGTGGCCCTCGTCGTGATAGGCGCCGCCTCCGCCCGACGCGTCGGTTACGGCGAATCGGCAGGCTCTTGCGCCATCTCGTGCGCGGGCTGCGTGGGGCTTGGTTCGGGCGGACCGCCATCTTAGGAGCTTCGAGAAAGGAATAGAGTGGAAGCCGGGAACGGACAGAACAGGGAAGGGAACGGTCTCGCCGGTGGCGCCGACGGCGGGCGGGGCGATTCGCCCCGTCGTAGCAGGACCCGCGGTTTGGTGATCGGGGGCGCGATCGCGGGCGTGCTCCTGTTCTTGACGTTAGGCGCCGTAGCGCTGGTCCTCCTGGTAGGTCCCGGCGGGTCCGGCGGAGGCGGTGGAGGCGCCGAACCCCCCGAGACCTTCAGAGAGAGGTACGTCTCCGGCGAGGGCTCCGATAAGATCGCCGTCCTGCCCGTCGCCGGGACGATAGCGGCGGAGGCGCCGGTCGCTCCGGGATCGGCGACGGTGTCGCCCGAGACCCTGCGCAACCAGCTCCGCCAGGCCACCGAAGATCGGAGGGTCAGGGCCGTGGTACTCGAGATCGACTCGCCGGGCGGCGGCGTCGTGCCCACCGACCAGATGCACGAGAGCATCCAGGACTTCAAAGAGGAGACGGGCAAGCCCGTGGTCGTCTCCATGGGCCAGACCGCCGCCTCCGGAGGCTACTACATCGCCACCGCCGCCGACCGGATATTCGCCAACGAGAACACCCTCACGGGCTCTCTGGGCGTGATCTTCTCCTACCTGAACTTCACAGAGGCAGCCGACGAGTACGGCATCGAACAGGAGGTGGTAAAGAGCGGACCGTTCAAGGACATCGGCTCCCTCACCCGCGAGCCGACCGAAGAGGAGCTGGAGATCCTGCAAACCTACGTAAACGAGGGCTACGACCAGTTCGTGCAGGTCATAGTCGAGGGACGCGACCTCCCGGAGGAAGAAGTGCGCGAACTCGCCGACGGACGCGTCTACTCCGGACAACAAGCCGAGACCCTGGGACTCGTGGACGAACTCGGAGACCTCGAACGCGCCGCCGAAGCCTCCAGAGAACTCGCGGGCGTCGAAGAAGCGACCGTGGTCCGCTACCAGCGACAGTCCCCGGGCCTCCTGGAGCTCCTCCAGGCCCGCCTCGCCCCACCCGAGCCCGAGGCCCTGCAGGTGCTCGAAACCGCGGGCCTGAACCTCACCCCAGAGCTACAGTACCTGTATCGTCCGTAAAGCGGTTTTAGTTATCAGTTGTCAGTTATTCTCTAGCCTGACACCGTGCGCTACCCGTTGCCCCCACATCCGGGCAGCTCTGTACGATTCCTATGAAGCGAAGGCCCCGATTGTCCCGGGAGCCTTTCGCTTACGGTGCTGTTTACTGAAAACTATCAACTGACAACTACAACACTCTCCTCGCGCCCACGTAGCCTTTGATGTACTTCATCTGGGACTCGGTGACCTTGTTGTAGTAGTCCGAGGCGTGGATGATTTTCCCGTTGCCCGCGTAGATCCCGACGTGGGATATGTTCCTGCCGTGCTCGTTGAAGAAGACCAGATCTCCTGGCTTCTCCCGGCCCTTCGGGACCCGGGCACCCTTGCGGTACTGTTTTTCGTCCCAGTGCTGCAGCGGGACGCCGAACTTCTTGTAGACCTGCATCGTGAGGCCGGAGCAATCTACCCCGCGGCGCGACTCCCCGCCGAGGCGGTACCTGACCCCGATCCACTTCCTGGCCTCCCTCACCACGTCCTCGCCACTCTGGCCGGACGCCGATGCTCTTTCGGAGGTCGCCTCGGGTCCGTCGCCCTTGGAGGCTCCTCTGGCAGGGGCGGCTTCGGAGACCTTCTTCACCTTCACGGCGTCGGCGGCCACGTAGTCGTCGCCGCTCGTCTGCCGCGAGAACTTGACGGAGTGGGCGTCGCCGGCCTCCATCTCGTACTCCCCGATGCGTACCCACCGGCCGCCGTTCTTCTGCTGGTTTACCTTCGTCCACCTGGTGCCCGAGGCCGTCTCGACCCCCACCGGCGCCGAATCGTTGAGGCCCTTGACCTTTGGCCAGCGGGCGTAGACGGCGTAGTTCGCCCTCTCCGGTATCTCGATGTTAAAGCGCGCGCCCCCCCCATCCTCCGACGGACGGGCGAACCGGTAGTTCTCACCCGACACACCCCGGCCGTAGGAGCTAGCCCCCCAACCCTCGTCCGCCTCGAAGCGGCCCTCGGTCGTGTTCTCGACTACCCCCGGCTCCGCCAGGGCCTCGGTCACACCCACCGCGACGACCCCGCCCGCCGCGACGAAAACCGCGAAGAGAACCACTGCTAGACGCCGCAACTATCCCCCCCTTCCAAACTTATCAAACGACTCTCCGCCATTATTGACGATCCAACATAAAAACTTTAGTGTTTTTGAAGGTTTTTTCGTGTTTTTTTGGAGCAAAGCTCGCTTTTCCTCCGATCTTGAGGCTTGGACGGTCTCCGAAGTCGCGAGAGAGCAACCGGAGCTCAGGTGTCCGGCGCGGCGTGGAGTTCTGCTAACATATCTGTTGTGAGGGAAACGATGAAGAGGGAGAGTGGATCTTGGCGATGGTGGAACGCGAAGCGCACGTAGTCTGGCAGGGTAATCTGGCGGAGGGCAGCGGGAACCTCTCGGAGGGCAGCGGGGTGTTGAACGAGGCTCCGGTGACCTTTGCCTCGCGGGTCGAGCGCCCCGACGGTAAGACCAGCCCCGAGGAGCTCATAGCCGCCGCCCACGCGACGTGCTACGCGATGGCGCTCTCCAACGTCTTGACCGAGCACGACGCACAGCCGGAGCGGCTCGAGGTGGACGCGGTGTGTACGCTGGACGACCAGCAACTCAAGATCACGAACGTAAACCTCGACGTGCGGGGCACGGTGCCCGGTATCGGCGAGGACGAGTTCGAGAACGCCGCCCGCGAGGCCGAGCAGCTATGCCCCGTCTCGAACGCCCTGAGGGGCAACGTGGAGATCCAGCTGCAAACCCGCCTGGAGAGCTAGGCGGAAATCTCCGGGGCAGAATCGTCCTGCCCCGGAAGGGACTCGTTTTGGCCACTCCTCGTCGCCACTCGCCGCGTTTTCTTGCTGCGCGGGAGCCGGCGTCGCTTACCATGAGTTCTACGAACGAGTATCCGGGGCGTCGGAAGACCACCGAATTTCGCCAGCGTAGAGCAGGTCGACCAAGGAGGAGGCGCTCTCTGATTTGTTTGCCGCCAACCTCGACAGACTGCTGTTACGGCTCTGTGTGGTTGCGGTGTTGGCCGGTCGTGTCTTCGCTCTTCTCAACTTCCGTCTACTCGGGATCGTTATGCATCGCGCCTTCGCTCCTCCTGACATCCTGCACTCCTTCGATAGCGAGGCTGGGATGGCCGCGCATGGCGAAGCGGTACGCAACCGCGGCGAGCCCGGCGCCGATAAACCAAGAGAACGGCGCGACAGGCGCCAGCGGTGGCCACAGCGCGACGACGGTGGAGACCAGCGCGGCGGGCACGAATACCCACAGGGCGCGGGGGTTGACGCCGCGCCGGTAGTAGTAGGCGCCGGAGGGAGCGGCTCGATAGAGGTCTTCGATGACGACCCGTCTGCGCCGCACGAAGTAGTAGTCGACCATCATGATGCCGAAGAGCGGCCCGAGTATGGCGCCTAAAGCGCCGAGGAAGTAGTTGACTACTATCGGGTTCGAGTACAAGTTCCATGGCAGGACGAGGACCGCGGACGGAGACCACCGCGAACGCCGTGCCGTTAAGGGGCAAAACCAGGAAGTTACCAACCCGGATGGCCCGGTTGGAGGGGGTGAAGCGGGAGAAGTCGCAGAAGTTGAGCATGAGCGTCGCGTACGTGGCTATCGTGAGCACCGCGCCGGCGAGCATTTGTCGGATCATCTCTCCCGTCGAGAGCGGGTTTATGCTCTCGGTGAGGGAGATCCCGCCTGCCTGTACGAACAGCCACACCGCCAAGAGGAGCATGACGACCCAGATGATGGGTCCTGCCCAGTCCTGATACCGCCGCACCGTCTCTATGCCTCGGGTCAGAATGAGCAGCTGGACGAACCACAAGCTCACGAACGAGATCCAGCCAAGCGCCGACAGGCCGAGGAAGCTGACGTCTTCGAGCGGGGAGAGCCCGGGGGCGAGCGTCAGCAGGAGCACGTTAATGGCGAGCGCGGCGAGATAAGTTTGGATGCCGTACCAGGCGATGGCGATGACCGCGCGGATGAGGGCCGGGATGTTTGCGCCCCACACGCCGAAGCTGATACGGGAGAAGACGGGGAAGGGGATGCCGGTGCGTTGGCCGGCGTACCCCATCCAGTTCATCCCGATGAAGATGATCGTGAAGCCGAGAGCCAGAGAGACCAAGACCTCCCACGCCGACAGCCCGATCACGAACAACCCGGCGGCGAAGGTGTAGTTGCCCAGGTTATGAACGTCGCTCATCCACAACGCGAAGATGCTGTACGCCCCCCACTTTCGCTCCTTCGCCGGCGCGAGGTCCTCGTTGTAGAGACGCTCGCTGTAGTTGGTTACAGTGCTTTGTTCCGCCATCACCCTTCCTCCCTTTCTCCCGGCGTATCTCAGGCACGCTCGAAGACTATGTCCTGGGCGCCCTCCCAGAGGGTCATCTCTCCGAGGAGGCGCAGGTTCTCCCTGCCCTGGACCACCGTCAGGAAGTGGTTGCCTGCCAGCTGCCCAAGCTTGCTAGCGAAGATCGTGCCGGAGTAAGGGAAGAGGATCTCCGTCTCCGAGTAGCCCCCGGGGTAGAACAGGATCTCACCTGCCTGCGGCACGCTCGTGGCGTCTTCGAAGCCCACCCCGAGATCGTAGTCGCCCAGAGGTATCCAGTACGCCTCCCCGCTCCACCTGACGTGGATGATCTTCTGGCGGTACGGCAACAACCTCTCGAAGGCCTCGCAAGTTCTGGGGGACTTCTCCCTCTCCCAGCGGGCCAGAAACTCGTACGGTCCGGCCGTTATCTTCACGTCGCTCAAGCGCTCACGCTCCTTTTTGTACGGCGCGTTCGGTTTGCGGCGTTCTATCCATGCTCCGTGCAGGTTTGACGAGCCACCCGATCGGCTCGGAGACGATCTTGCC
>JAIVIG010000402.1 GCA_020200675.1 Actinomycetota bacterium | reverse complement strand
AAGGGCGACGAGCGAGGCTACGAGTGGCCGGCTGAGAAGACCCTGCATGAGCTAGAGAAGGTCGACCTGACCGGTGTCGCGGAATTTCATATCGTCGGCGGTATACACCCCGACTGGGACTTCGATGTGTACCTGGACATCGTCCGGGAGCTGCACCGCGTCTACCCGGACATCCACATAAAGGCCTGGACCGCCGTCGAGGTAGACCACTTCACCCACCAGACCGGCGAGAGCGCCGAGTGGGTTTTAGAGACCATGCGCGAGGCGGGGCTCGGGAGCCTGCCGGGTGGCGGGGCGGAGATCTTCGACTGGGAGGTTCGCCGCACGATCTGCCGGACCAAGTGCACCGGGGAGCGGTGGCTGGAGATCCACGAAGCCGCCCACAACCTCGGCATGAAGACCAATTCCACCATGCTCTACGGCCACGTCGAGACGCCCGAGAGCAAGGTCGACCACATGCTCCGCCTGCGAGATCTGCAGGACCGGACCGGCGGCTTTCGCACCTTCATCCCGCTCGCCTTCCACCCGGACAACACGCGCCTCAAGCATCTGCCGCGCTCGACCGGGGCGGATGACCTCAAGCACATCGCCATAAGCCGGCTCTTATTGGACAACTTCCCGCACATCATGGCCTACTGGGTCACGGAGACGCCGGAGGTCGCCCAAGTCGCGCTCTCGTTCGGGGCGGACGACCTGGACGGCACGATCATGATAGACGAGGAGATCATCAACGCCGCCGGCGGCAAGCACGTCGAAGGCGCGATGACGAAGAGCCGGTTCGCGGAGATGATCAAGGAAGCCGGCCGGGTGCCGCTGGAGCGCGACACCGAGTTCAACGTGGTGCGCGAGTACTAGATGCTGCGCGTAGGCTTTATCGACTACCTGAACTGTCTCCCCCTGCGGCTCGGCCTCGAAGAGACCGGCGGCCTCCACGGGGTTAGGCTCGTCGGAGGGACGCCCGCGAAGGTGAACGCGGCGCTCTTGTCCGGTGAGGTCGAGCTGGGGATCGTCTCCTCGGCGAGCTGGGCCGAGAACCGCGACCGCTTGGAGAGGGAGCCGGGCTACGGCATCGCCTCGGACGGTCCGGTGATGAGCGTGCTGCTCGCCACCCGCGAGGGCCGGTCGCTCCCTGAGGCGCGGAGGGTGGCGCTCACGAGCGAGTCGGCGACGAGCCAGGTCCTGGCAAGGATCGTGCTGGAGCACGTCTACGGCGCTTTCCCGCGCTACGAAGTGGTCTCCACGCGCCCGGAGTGGGCGCTCGCCGAGTACGACGCGGCGCTGTTCATCGGGGACACGGCTCTCGAGGTTCGGCGTATGGGCGGCGTGGAGGTACACGACCTCGGCGCTCTATGGCAGCGGCTTACGGGGCTGCCGATGGTTTACGCGGTGTGGGCCTCGCGGGAGGACCCGGCCCGGTACGGTTTCTGGGCGGACCGGGTGGCGCGGGCCGTGTCGTGGGCGGAGGCCCACCTCGGGGAGGTCGTCGCCGAGGCGCGGCGGCGTGGAGCTCCGGCGACGGACGAGGACTTGAGGACGTACTTCTCGTCTTGCATCGGCTACAGGGTCGGGGTGCGCGAGGAGGAGGGTTTGAAGAGGTATCTGGCGGAGGGCGGTTTTCTGGCCTCCGGACTTTACGGAAGGGTGAGCGCATGACGAACGCTGGCGCGTTGCTCGAAAAGGGTGTGCTGGACGCGGGTCTCGAGGATAGGGAGGCCAAAGGGGAGCTCGCGAAGCTCTTCGATAAGAACTTCATGGATCTGGCGGCGGAGGCTGATGGGATTCGTCGTCGCCTCCATCCGAACGACATCGTCACGTATATCGTGGACCGGAACATCAACTACACGAACGTGTGTTGGGTCGCCTGCTCTTTCTGCGCCTTCTACCGCACGAAGCGACAGGCGCAGAACGGCGACGGCTACGTCCTGAGCGTCGAGCAGGTCCTGCAGAAGATACAGGAGACAGTCGATCTCGGCGGGACCGGCATCCTCATGCAGGGAGGGCTGCACCCGGACATCGGGATGGAGTACACCACGGATCTGTTCCGGGCCATCCGCGAGGAGTTTCCCGAGATACAGGTCCACGCGCTCTCGCCGGCGGAGATCTGGCACCTCGTAGACAAGAGCGGGTTGTCCCTGGAAGAGACGCTAAAGGAGCTCAAGAAAGCCGGGCTGATGAGCATCCCGGGCGGCGGGGCGGAGATCCTCACGGACGAGACGCGCGGGCGAATAGCCCCGGCCAAGAACTCGACGAACGCGTGGCTCGAGGTCATGGAGACCTGGCATTCTTTAGGTATGAAGTCCACGGCGACGATGATGTTCGGGATCGACGAGTCCTACGAGGAGCGGGTCGAGCACCTCTTGCAGATCCGGGCGCTCCAGGCCAGGACCGGCGGTTTTACGGCTTTCATCGACTGGACGTTCCAGCCGGACAACACGACCTACCTGAAGAAGCACCCGGACTTCGAGAAGGCGAGCTCGCTCGATTATTTGAAGACCACGGCGGTGAGCCGCATCATCCTCGACAACGTGGCGAACATCCAGGCGTCGTGGGTAACGCAGCCTATGAAGACAGCCTCGATAGCGTTGCACGCTGGGTGCAACGACATGGGCTCCATCATGATCGAGGAGAACGTCGTCAAAGAGGCCGGGGCCGAGCACTGCACGACCGAAGAGGAGCTCAGAAGCGTCATCGAGCGCAGCGGCTTCAGGCCGGCCAAGCGCACCACGCTCTACGACCGGGTCCTGGAGCCCGGCATCTCCGTCGAGGAGATATAGCGAGGAGGTCCAATTGACCGCTCCGGCGCCGCGGCCCCTGATCTTTGCCGCGGACCTCGTCCTACCCGTCTCCTCTCCCCCGATCCGGGACGGCGCTCTACTCGTCGAGAACGGTCGTATCGCCGCCGTTGGTCCACTCTCGGAGGTCGGGCGCGAGAATCCCGGCGTCGAGGTCCGCCGGTTCCCCCGCCACACGATCATCCCCGGTGCGGTGAACGCCCACGCCCACCTCGGATTTCGCAGGGGCGATGAGCCGGAGGGCGGCTCGTTCTCGAGGTGGATGACGGAGCTTATCTCCAGACTCCCCGAGAAGGCGGCCTGGACTCCCGAGGCCGCGAGGAACTCCGCCCGGGAGGCTATAGAAGCCGGCACCACTTTCATGGCCGAGTCCTCGCTGTACGGAGAGTGCCTGCCCCAGCTCGCGGAGTCCGGGCTCGCCGGGACGGTTTACGCGGAGTTCTTGCCGTTCGAGCTCGGCACGCCGGAGGAGGCGGTGGACTTCATCGAAGAGAAGGTGCGCTCCTTGCGCGAAGGGCTACCCTCGCGGGTAGGAGTGGAGACAAGCATGCACGCGCCGTACACGGTGGACCCGGAGTCGGCGCGGCTCGCGGCGCAAAGGGTGCGCGAGAGAGAGGGACGGCTCGCCACTCACCTCTCCGAGAGCCCGGAGGAGTACGAGTTCATCTCGAAGGGAACCGGGTTTCTGGCGGACATCTTCGAGCGCTTCGCTCAGGTAGATTGGGACGGCAAAGGCGACTCGCCGGTCCGGTACGCCGAAAGCATAGGGCTCCTCTGGCCGGGGACGATCGCGGCGCACCTCGCGACCGGCGTCTCGGGGGAAGATATAGGGATACTGGCCCGCACCGGCGTCGCAGCCGCCCACTGCCCCCGCTCGAACGAGTACCTCGGCTGCGGCGTCTCGCCTGTACCGGAGATGCTCGGGCGTGGCATCCGGGTGGGGATGGGTACGGACGGTCTGTGGAGCAGCCCGAGCATGAACCTCTTCGAGGAGACGCTCTTCGCGGTGAAACTGCACGGCTTCGATGGGGAGATGGGCCTTGCGCTCGCGACGCTCTCCGGGGGTGGTAGAGGTGACGCCGGATCGATCCGGCGCGAGCCCCGAGATGGAGGTGTTGGAGGCGGCGGCGGGCGGCGGGGTGGCGGCGACCGCGGTAGGCGGGGAGCTCGTGTATGAGCGGGTTACGGGCGGTAGCGCGGGCTAACCGCTGCGGCGCCCGGTAGAAAACGGTTCTTCCAAGTTTTCTCGAAGGTGGCGGTCGTGGGTTCCTGGGAGGAACTGGTATACAATCGGCCCGTAACAGAGTCACAGGAGAGACCTTGCCATGATGCTCGACCGCGACAAGATCACCTTTTGGACCCGCCTGGGCGCCATCGTGCTGGCGGTGATCTTCGTGGGGTCGTTCGTCTTTATGGGGGTAGGCTCGGACGTCAACCTCAACCTCCTGGATCTGCTGGGCGGTAACTCCGGCGCGCAAGAAGACCAGCAGCAGACCACCAGCTCCCAGGAGCAGATCACCCAGGCCCAGCAGGAGCTCGAAGAGGACCCTGAGAACCCGAAGATCATAAGGCGTCTCGCCGGGCTCTACATCCAGAACGGCCAGACGGACGAGGCGACGGAGATCCTGGAGAGGGGCCGCGAGGTCGCCCCGGACGACCCGGTCATCCCGCTCTACCTGGGCCAGGCCTACGAGCGGGACGCGCAGGCTCAGACCGACGAGGAGGAGCGCACGACCGCCTACAAGCAGGCCGGTGATGCCTACGCCGCCGCCGCGGAGCTCCAGCCGGAGAAGCCCCAGGCGTACCTCGCGGCGGGCCAGGCCTACGAGCAGGCCGGCGACAAGGGGCGGGCGATCCAGTATTGGAACGACTACCTCGAGCTCGAACCCGACGGCGAGCAGGCCGACGCCGTCAAGGAGCGTATAGCGAGCCTGCTCGAGGGCGAGAAGACCACCGGCGGCGCGGTGGGCCCCAAGCAGAAGCGGTAGCAAATGATCCACGCTCCACGCCGAGGCCGTATAATGAGGCGCATGGCGGAAGAAGCCGGTTAAGACGATTTAGGAGGACCACATGGCGCTTGCTGTTATCCCCGGGCTTGGCTCGGTAGGACCGACGGAGTTGCTCATCCTGCTCACCATCATCCTGTTGCTCTTCGGGGCGAAGCGTATCCCCGAGCTGGCCAAGGGCCTCGGCACCGGCATCCGGGAGTTCAAGAAGGGTACCTCGGGCCAAGCTGAGAAGGAGCAACTGAACGAGAAGGAGAAGGAAGAGGCGTTGGCAAGCGGGACCGGCGAGGACAAGGACAGCGCCCGCATGCACGAAGAGGCCGCCCGCGAGGAGCACGCAGGTGAGCGCGCCGAAGAGCGCGAGCGCGTGGATCAGGGCGCCAAGCGCGCCGAGCAGAACCTCTAAACCCGCGGGATCCTAGATGTCCGGGCGACTGCGACTACCAACCCGTCCGCGCGACGAAGCGCGGATGACCCTCATAGAGCACCTTGAGGAGCTCCGATCGAGGATATTCCGGGTGGGGATCGCGTTCGTCGTCGTGGCGATCGCCGCGGGCTTCTTCGTCGAGTACATCTTCTACTGGCTGCTAAGGCCCTCGGGGCTTACGGAGCTGGCCTTCCTCGGACCGGCGCAGGGGCTTCTGACGGACGTGAAGNNNGCGCAGGGGCTTCTGACGGACGTGAAGCTGGTCTTGTTTTCGGCCTTTTTGCTGACGCTTCCGGTTCTCATCTACCAGGCCTGGATGTTCGTGGCCCCGGCGGTCGGTGAGGTCGGCAGGGTCTCCACCTACGTGCTCGTCTCCCTGTCGTCCGCGCTCTTCCTGGGCGGCGTCGCTTTCGGATACTACCTGGTGCTGCCGACGGGCTTGCATTTCCTTCTGGGCTACGCCCCAGACCGGTACGAGGAGGTCATTACGGCCGACACCTACCTGCCGTTCGTGACACGCTTCCTCCTCGCCTTCGGTGTAATCTTCGAGTTACCGGCTGCCACCCTCGTCGGGGCACGGCTCGGCCTTATCACCGCGCCCATGTTGAAGCGCTACTGGAGGCACGCCCTCGTCGTCGGCGCGGTACTCGCCGCCGCCCTCACGCCCGGCCAGGACCCGTTCAGCATGATCTTCATGGCGCTCCCGCTGTACCTCATGTACGGTCTGAGCATCATCATCGCCCGCTTCGTCAACCCGGTGGTTTCGCACGAGGAGGCCCTGGAGGCCTCACCCCTCTCCGACCGTCTCCCGGACGAGGACGACGACGGTGTCGAAAACGACGAGAGGGAACGGGATCTCTGAAAATAGCTGTTCGCTGATAGCTATCAATCGTCAGCCAGGAGTTTGAATAGCCGGAGCTCCCCGTACGATACTGGGTCGACCAGCTTACGAGCCGGAAAGGGATTAGTCGGGAGCGCGTTCGGAGCACGGGCGAGGGGTACGCGTAAGGCTTGTGTTCAATCGGTGTTTCCTTTATGCCGCCTTTTGTGGTAGAACCCCTCCTCATGGAAGCTCGCGGTACAGTAGGGTTCCCGGCGGCCTACCTCAGGCTGGCCCGGCCGAAGCAGTGGACGAAGAACGGGTTCGTCCTGGCCGGGGTGGTCTTTTCGGGGGAGGCTTTGCAGGCACAGAGCGTGGTGTCCGCGCTGTTGGCGTTCGTAGCCTTCTGCGCGCTCTCGGGTGCGGTGTACGCCGCGAACGACGTCCTGGATGTCGTGGAAGACCGCGCGCACCCAACGAAGCGGCTGAGGCCGATAGCGAGCGGGGAGATACCAGTCCGCGTCGCCGTCGTCTACGCGGCCCTGCTCGCCGTCGGTGGGCTGGCGCTCGCCTTTTTCGTAAACTCTGGGGTGGGCCTTGCGGGCCTGGCTTACCTGGCGCTGCAGGCGATATATACCCCGGTCTTGAAGCACATGGCTTTGCTCGACGTCATGAGCATCTCCGCGGGGTTCGTATTGCGCGCTCTGGCGGGGGTGGCGGCGGTCGGGGAGGTCGTCTCGCCGTGGCTCGTCATCTGTACGGGTCTTCTGACGCTCTACCTGGGCTTCTCCAAGCGCCGCTACGAGTTGCACGTCCTGGGCGAGGGGGCGGAGTCGCACCGGAAGAACCTCAAGGATTACTCGATCGAGATGCTCGACCAGATGATGATGATCATGGTGGCTGCGACGATTATCGCGTACATCATGTACACCTTTACCTTCGGCCTCCACCTCCGCGCGTACATGATGGCGAGCGTGCCGTTCGTGATCTACGGGGTCTTCCGCTACATGCTCCTCGTCCACCGCGACGGCGGCGGCGACCCTGACACCCTGCTCTTGAGGGACCGTCCGCTTCAGGTTAACCTCCTACTCTTCCTCGCCGTAGTCATGGCGGTCATCTACTTCTTCTGAGAGACTGCCCTCCGTGGAACGCCTGAAGAAGAACTTCGTACTGGCCCTCGGTCTGGGCGTCGTCGTCTACCTCGTCCTCGCCGTACTCACAGATTCGGAGGACCTCGGTTCGGCCCTGGCCGGCTTTCGCTGGTCGCTCGTGCCGGTCGTTTTCGGCCTCGTCGCGCTCTCCTACGTCGGCCG
>JAIVIG010000147.1 GCA_020200675.1 Actinomycetota bacterium | reverse complement strand
CAGTAGATCTCTCCTTTGCTGTCGACAATCTCTCTGCCGCTCAGGATCAGGCTGGCCCCGAGCGCCGCGAGCCAGCCGAAGATCACGCTGAGCCAGCTCGTGCCCCGGTCGTTGTCCGCCCCCCGGTCGTCGTCTCCACGGCGGTGCGTCTCGTGCCGGACGCCCTCTTCGCGAGACTTACGCTCCGCCCCGACCCGTCTCGGCCCATCATTTGCGCGCGGCTCGTCCATCCTGCGCCCGTCGGCGTCTATGTCCGGGCCGAGCCGCTCGCGTTCCTCGGCTTCTCGCCGCGTCCGCTCTCCCCTACGCTCCCTCTCGCTCATCTTCTTGCTCCTACCCGTTGCGAGTTGGGTCCGGTATTCGCCGGACCCAACTCCTCCGTTCTGCTCGCCCGGCACGAGACCGTCGCGCAGACCTTTGGAAGACCCCGGGCGTACGTTCACCCGGAAGCCCCGCCGTTCCTCGAAGGACTCCTACCTGACGCGACGCCCTGATTCGTCGTCGCGGTCCGTACGGCCCCTCGTCTTATCGTCTAGGTCCGTGTCGCGACCCCTGCCGCGGGTCGTGGTGGCGTCGTCGACATCGACCTCCTCCTTGCGGACGTCCTCCTCGACTACCTCCTCGTCCTCGACCACGTCCTTGCGGACCCGCACTTCCTCCTTGACCACGGGGCGCTTCTCGACCACAGCCTCTTCTTCGACCACCGGAACCGAGATCTCATCTTCCCCGATCTCCGCCCCCATGCCCTCCTCGTCGACCGGCACCCGGTCGACGGAGACCTCCTCGCGCCTGGTGGGCACCCTGACCTGCTCGCGGTCCGTGCGCACGCGCTTGCGGACGTTGAGCCTGCCAGCCTCCCGCTCGCGGGTCCCTGTCCTGAGCTCCTCTTCGCTCCTCTGCACCCGCAACTCGTCGGTGTCGTTGAGGTCGTCCTCCCGCTCACCCACACCCTCTTCACCCGGGGCATGCTCGCGGAACTCTCCGCCGCGGTCCCTGTCGCCCATCGTCATGCCGGGGCCCGCCGTGCCGACACCCGTCCTATCGCCGGTCCTCGTCTCGTCGTAGTACTCGCCGTATGCGCCACGCTGGGCGCCGGTCCCAGTGGCCTGGAGCCCATAGTGGCTGCGGACCCGCTCCTCGAGCTCCGGCGTGATCTCCTCGTCGTCGTCGAAGGTCGGGCCGTTCTTGACCGTCTCCTTGTCCATCGAGACCTCGATGCGCCGGTCCCTCTCGTCGGTTCGACACAACTCCAACGGAATGAGAGTGCTGCTCAGACCAAGAAAGCCCATCTTTACGCCGATGTACTCCGGCTGGTCGGTCTCATCCACAAGGATATCGTCGACCTTGCCGATCTTGTCGCCGTCCCGAGCGTAGACGGTATAGTCCGCATACCTATCCTCGATCGCCATAAACCTGTTGTCGCGCTGCTCCACAGATACCTCCTTGCTTCGGGACTCTTCGGAGATGCCATCCGCGCTCTCCGCTTCACGTCGTATAGCATCGTACCCGAAAATGCCCTACGATATACTTGTGTCCGACAAAGTACACAAAAAAGGCTCAAAAAGTGTACCGTCGGGGGTCCATAAGGTGTAATGAGCGGGGAGCGCGAGGGGCCATAAGAGAAGTAGACCGTGTTTCTGGGGCGCGGAAGGACCTGCTGGGCGTCGAGGAGGTCTCCGGGTATTTGGGAGTGGGTCCGGTTACGGTGTACAGGTGGTGCCGGGAGGGGCGGTTGCCGTGTTTGAAGGTAGGCAAGTCCTGGCGCATCCGGCGCGAGGCGCTCGAGGACTTTCTCAGACAGGGCGAACGGCCGGCTACGCTCACGGGGCAGTTGCGCTCGTTTCTGGCCATGCCGGACAACGTGCTCGGGGTCGCCCAGAATCAGGAGTTGCTGCACCGCCTGGACGCCGCCTTCCTTAGTGTCGGCGAGGCGCGGGGCGGGCTGCTGGTCAAGTTTGCGGGTGGCGAGCAGATCCCGGAGGCCGAGCTACGCGCGGATCTGGAGAGCAAAGGGCTAGAAGTCGGGCGTCTAGAAGAGGAGGGTCGCCTCCGCTTTGTCCAGGATCGCGATTCCCCGGACGGGCGGGTAGAGGCCCTACGGGAGTTCGTTACCGAGGTGGACGGTGCGGGCCGCACGATATGGGCCACCTTCAACTGGACGGAACAGGTGGATTTGGATACGGCATTACGGCGGCAGGAGGCGCTTACGGAGCTGGTCGAAGAGCGGCAGCTCGTGGTCAAGACGGCGGTGCTGGAGCGAGTGATCGACGAGTGGTCCTCGGCGACGCTGCGACGGGCACAAGTCGCGCACTCGGGCGTTATCTGGCTCTCGGAGTCCGGGCTGGTGCTTAGCCGCGTGAGGCCGCTGCCGCCGGCATGAGCCACGGGAGAGGGACAAAGAGCTTTAGGTCCCGGGTAGAACCTTTGAGAGGGAGGAGATCTTCTTGAGAATCATGAGGCCGGGGGCGGACAACGCGGAGGCGCTGGCGTGGTTGGAGCGCGCCCTGGGTCACGCCCGCGATCGGGGGCAAAAAAGGCTAGAGAACCTGCTGAAAATCGTCCGGGCAGACGTCGTATTCGAGATGAGGATAGCCTCCGGCGCATTCGACGGCAAACCTTCGAGCGACGGAGAGATCGGCGGAGGATAGCGCAGAGATCCGCCACTCGCTCACCGGATCGTGGTCCTCCGCGCCCGAACGGTCTCCGAGATCTAGACCCACGAGCTGCCGGTCGTCCCGACGGCCGATAAGACCGAATGCTACGAGCCCAACGAGAAGGTGACGCTCGAAGTAGGGCAAGAGAGGCGCCGGGGTCGTGGAGCGACGGCCCCGGCGCCGGGATCCCGGCTACGAAGATCCTCGGCCGACCCTAGCCGCGGGCGGCTTCGCCGTTGGAGCTCTCGTCTCCGGCGTGGCCTTCGATCTGGATGCGCTTGGGTTCCCGTACCGCGGCAGCTCCCTCGACCGTTACCTCCAGGACCCCGTCCTCGTAGCGCGCCCGGATCCTGTCCTCCTCGACGTCCTGCGGCAACATCAAGCTCCGACTGAAGGCGCCGCGCCTGCGCTCCCTGACGTGGTAGCCGCCACGCTCAGTCTCCGTCTCTTCCCCGCGCTGCCCACTGATCGTCAGGACCCGGTCGTGGACTGTTATGTCCACGTCTTCCTGCTTCACCCCGGGAAGCTCGGCCCTTATCACCAGGTTCCCGTCTTCCTCGAGCACGTCCATCGACGGCGCCCACTCGGTCGCCTGTACACCCTGCTGCCGCCCCGCCCTGCCTCGCGCTATCCCGCCGAGCACCTCGTCGAACATGCGGTTCATCTCGCTGTGCAAGTCGTAGAACCCCCGACCTCTAAAAGGACTCATCGCCATCTTCCTTACCTCCTCTTCTTCGCGACCCCTCCCCGGAGCCGCCCTCTCTGCCGACATCGCTATTATACCCTCTACTACAGTTTTTAAACACTTTTGAGACAGTTTTTTTCTCTAATTGTTCAATTTTTACAGGTTTGTGGTAGAGTACGGGGAGGCAGCTAGAGAGGAACCCGTGGACAGAAGCGAGGTACAGAGCAGGGTAGTAGAGTTTCGCGAAGAGCGGATGTGGACGCAGGGGCGGCTCGCCGAGGAGGCGGGGGTCAGTCCGACGACCGTCTCGGGGATCGAGAGCGGCAGGATCTCGCGCCCGCACTTCGGCACCGTCAAGAAGCTGGCCCGGGCTTTGGGCCTGGAGCCACGGGAGTTGCTCTCTGCACGAGGGAACGGGGCGCGCCGGTCGCCTCTCTCGCTCGGGTGGGCGATGTCCTCGCGGGAGGAGGAATTCGAGGAGAGCCTCGAAGGGGCCTCGCTCGGCGGTCTCTTGGGCCTCTCGCGGGAGCTCGGCGCGGAGCACGAGCGTCTGCGCAGGCTCTACGG
>JAIVIG010000401.1 GCA_020200675.1 Actinomycetota bacterium | reverse complement strand
CTTCTTCGGCGTCCCCGAATCCGAGCTGGGCAGGTTGGCCCGGCTGGAGGATGCAGAAGGCAGCGCGGAATTTCTCGCCGCAATGCCCGATGATTCCCCATTCTTCAAGCTGGGACCGCGGGTGGTGACCCCGACCGCCGAGTTCGGCAACCGCACCGATGTACTGATGGCCGACATCCCGGCTGGCGGCAAGATGTCCGCGCGTGCTGTGGCGCGCATGTACGCTGCGTTGTTGGGCGAGGTTGACGGCGTCCGGCTGATCTCGCCCGAACGGCTGCGCGAAGTCTCCGCCGTGGCGTTCAGCGGTGTCGACCAGATCATGGGGAACCCGGTCACGTGGGCGCTGGGTTACCCCCTCGCCCGTCCCGGGACCGGCTCACAAGAGACCCCGACCGCGTTCGGTTACGGGGGCGTGGGTGGAAGCTTCGCGTACGCCGACACCGCCACCGGGGTTGCGTTCGCGTTGACCAAGAACCGGCTCGCCGCCGATTTTGCCGCCGCCGGACAAATCGACGAGATCGTCACGAAGGTCGTGGCCGAGAGCTAGCCAGCGCTGCGGGCCGGGCCGCCGACGTGGCCTGGGGCTGGTCCCCGGCTAGCCGCGGGCGGGGGCGAAGATGGCTGATTGGGAGGCGGGCGAGATGCAAGATCAAACGAAGGAGGAATCGCAGATGGGCAGTGAACCGAAGGTGGACGTTCGCGCCGAGCAGTTGGGTAGCGAACCGGAGAGCGACCTTCCGAGTGAGTTAGCCAAGCCGGCACGACGGGCACTCGCTGGGGCCGGATACGTGCGGCTCGAGCAGTTCACCGAGCTCGGCGAGGCCGAGGTCCTGCGGTTGCATGGTATGGGACCCAAGGCGCTTGATCAGATTCCTCGCGCTCTCGCCGCCAGGGGCCAATCGTTCGCCGATGACTCATCACGCAACCACTCGCCCGGCGCGCGTGAGCGTCGCGGCGGGTGAGTTTCGCTGCGCTTGGCGGTCCTATCCGGTGGAAAAGCTAACTAAAGAGGAGGATAACGATGGGCAAGGTAGTCGTCTCGCAGTTCATCTCACTGGACGGCGTGGTCGAGGATCCGGGCGGAGCCGAGGAGTTCGACCGCGGTGGTTGGGCCTTCAAGTTCGATCGCGGGCCCGAGGGCGATAAGTTCAAGCTCGACGAGGCGATGGCGAGCGAGGCCCTGCTGCTCGGGCGGGTGACCTACGAGGGGTTCGCCGAGGCCTGGCCATCGAGGTCGGGGGACTTCGCCGATAAGTTCAACGGTATGCCGAAGTACGTCGTCTCGACGACGCTGAAGGACCCCGAGTGGAACAACTCGACGGTAATCGGCGGCGACGTAGCCGAGGCTGTCGCCGAGCTGAAGCAGGATTTGGACGGGGACATCCTCGTCAACGGCAGCGTCCAGCTCGTGCAGACGCTGGTGGAGCACGACCTCGTCGACGAGTACCGGCTGATGGTCTTCCCTACGGTCCTCGGAGCCGGCAAGCGCCTCTTCGGTGAGACCGGTGACGCGACCGCGCTGCGGCTCGTGGATGCGAAGCCGGCGGGCGAAACCCTCATACTCATCTACGAGCCAAGCGCGAAGGACGCGGAGAATGCTTGAAGACGGCAAAGTCGCGGCGAGGATCCCGGTGCAGGATCTACAGCGGGCCAGGTCGTTCTACGCGGAGAAGCTGGGTCTCGAACCGAGCGAGGAAAGGCCTGGAGGGTTGCTCTACCGCTGCGTCAACGGGGAGTTCGCGCTCTTCGAGTCGGCCGGCGCCGCCTCGGGAGATCACACCCAGATGGGGTGGGAGGTCGAAGACATCGAGGCGACGGTGGAGCGGCTGCGAGCGCGTGGAGTGGTGTTCGAGGAATACGACTTTCCGGGCTTGAGGACGGTCAACGGCATCGCCGAGGTCGCCGGGAACTACCCGAGCAAGGGAGGCGTTGGCGAGAAGGCCGCCTGGTTCAGGGACAGCGAGGGCAATCTCTTTGGAATCGGCCAACTGATGAGTTGACACGGACGACGCCCGGTCCTGATCGGTAGGTAGGAGACGACATGAACCAAGCCCGTTTCGAGCTCATGTTGGTCGGGTGGGTGGAGTCGCCGCTGACCGACCCGAAAACGGCGCCCAAGCAGGGTCACGAGGGTTCACCCGAGGCATGGCTGGTGTTCGAGCCATGGGTATTGCAGGGCCTCGAGGGGATCCGGGCTGGCGATGAGGTCATCGTCTTGACGTGGCTCGATCGCGCCCGCCGGGACGTGCTGCGGGTGCATCCGCGCGGCGACGTCGCCAATCCCGAGCAAGGGGTGTTCAATACCCGCTCGCCGGACCGCCCCAACCCGATCGGGCTTCACCGCGTGGAGATCGTGTCGATCGAAGGCGACCGATTCCGGGTGCGTAACCTCGAGGCGTTGCACGCCACCCCGATCGTGGACGTCAAGCCGGTGCTCACGACGGCAAGGCCATAACGACCCGGGCGCGAGTATCTCTACCCCCAGATCCACCTTTCGGTGGAGGGCTCTCCATCCGGCCGGACGATATATTTCTTGCCGAGAGCCAACTAAGGATTGGAGCAGAGGCTATGGCCGACGAGAAGGACTTCGCGGATCCCATCCGCGACCACGCCAGTGCTGGCGACTCGCCACATGCGCACCAGCCGCCCGGCCGGCGTCGCTGGACTGACGTCCTGATCCACCGCTGGCCAACCGCGCTCGGCATCGCGGTCGCGGCCATGACCGCCTACGACATGGACCTGGACGAGGGCATCGAGTTTCTTTCGCCGCTCATGGTCGTCATGGCACTCGCTTACCTTGGCGCGGCAGTCCTGGATCGGCGCTGGTCCGCGTGGGTCTTGCTCCTAGCCGGGCTGGCGATTGTGGTTGTTCTGCGCCCGCTCGACTCAGGGGTCGCCCCGTCGGTGGGCCTTCTCGTTGCCGCACTCGTCCTCCTAGTCCTGGGAGTGGCCCGTGGGCTATTGCGGAGACCCGGCGGCCTCACGCTCCAGGCCACCGGAATGCTCGGCTTCGGCGCGATCGCGCTGGCAGCGCTCTACGTGGATCTAGATCTCGGTCGGTATCTCGTGGCTGCCGGCCTCATTGGCCACGCTGCCTGGGACACTGTCCACTATCGGCTCGACAGAGTCGTCGCGCGTTCGTATGCGGAGTTCTGTGCCGTCTTGGACATCCTGGTTGGCGCAGCCATCCTCTTCATGATGCAATCGAGAACCGCGGCGGTGCATCGATCACTCGAATCCCCGAGGCTCGCGGGTGTGACCCAGGGATGGTGCCGAATCGCCTCTCTGGCGTTTCCACGACGGGCGACTGGTTGCTCTTCGTCAGCGCGGGCTCCGTAAAGACCCACATCAACAACGTCTACCGTAAGCTCGACGCGCACAGCCGCACACAAGCCCTGGCACGGCCGGGGAGCTGGATCTGATCTAGAAGGGCGCCGGGCAAGCCTCACCAAAAAGTGCCCGGCATATGGTCGGCGTCAGTCAGGGGCTGATTCGGCCTATATGCCGGATGCTTTTTGGCTAAGTCTGCGCCGGGGTCTCGAAACGCTCTACCGCGGTGCTTACCCGTTCCGATGAGGTCAGCGGGATTTCGGATCGGCGCGCGAAGCTGTGACGACCCGGGCATAAGAATCTCCACCCCCCAATCTACCTTTTGGCCGATCCATCTCCACCCGCTGCCCCTGTACAAAGGTAAGCGCAGACCGAGAGGTCACGCGACGGAGCAAAGAGAGGAGGTCCGAAGGTGTACGGGACGATAAGCATGGAGGTCTTGGAGCAGCGGCGAGAGGAGATGCGGCGCGAGGCGGAGTTGAACCGGCTGAAGAAGGCGCTGCGAGCGGATCGCAAGAGACTTGCCATCTCCCGGTGGGCCTCGACCGTGGCGTGGGAGCTGGCGAGGGTTGCCGGCCTCCTTCGCAAGTTCTTCGGGACGCCGAAGAACGCAGACTAGAAACGGGGGAGGACAGCATGGACGAACCGAGGGGCACAGATCCTACGAATCTCGGTAACCCCATCGCGGCCCGCCGGGCGCTGCCGGAAGAATGGTGCGGCGACCATTTCGCGGCCCCGCTCGGCTCTTCGACGAGCGGACGCCTGCGGTTTATCAACGGTGCCCATCGGGTTGTCATCCGCGCCGACGCGCACGTGCGGGGCCTCTACCGCGCCCGCTTCGGGGATCGGATGCCGACGATTTGGGTGCATGGAGGCGCCGTGACCATCCGGTACCCTCAGGTTGCGGCCTGTGACTGGCTCAACTGCCGGTCGGAGCGTCCCGCCGAGGTTGCGCTCAACGCGCTCATCCCCTGGGACGTCGAGGTCCGCGGCGGCGCCTCGCGGTTCGTCGCCGACCTGCGCGGGCTCCGCGGCGGCGCCAGCAACGTCGCCATCCCCCGGCCGGCCGGGGTCGCCGCGCGGCTGTGCGTGGGCGGGGGCGCCACGCTCCTGAAGTTCGACGACAGGCGCATCGGCGCCGCCGGCGGCGAGCTGGACCTGCGGGACCGGGACTACGACGGCGCAATAGGCCGCTACGACGTGGCCGTCACGGGCGGCGCCAACAACCTGAGCATCGACAAACAGCGAGGATGGAAGGAAGGAGTGGATCTTGATCGGGAAGGCGAGTGAGAAGGTGGCACACAAGGACAGTGTAGACACGGCAATGGTGAAGGCCCGTGGTGTCGAGAAGGAGTATGCGGCAGGCGGGGTACGCGTCCACGCCCTGCGAGGGGTGGACCTCTCCATCTCCCGCGGGGAGATGGTCGCCGTTATGGGCCCTTCCGGGTGCGGAAAGACGACGCTCCTCAACTGCCTTTCGGGCCTGGACGAGTTCGACGGAGGCGAGGTCTTGGTCGGCGGCGAGTCCATCTCCGGGATGTCCGACAGGAGGCGCACTCGCTTCAGGGCTCAGAAGATGGGCTTCATCTTCCAGACTTACAACCTGATCCCGGTCCTCTCCGCAGTCGAGAACGTGGAACTGCCCCTCCTGGTGGCCGGAACAAATCCGAAGGAGGCGCGCCGGCGGGCGACGTCGGCGCTGGAGACGATTGGTGTCCCCGAACAGGCCAAAAAGCGCCCGAGCGAGATGAGCGGCGGCCAGCAGCAGAGGGTGACGGTCGCCCGTTCGCTCGTAAACGATCCCGCCATCGTCTGGGCCGACGAGCCGACCGGGGCGCTGGACTCGGAGACTTCTGCGGAGATCGTGGACCTGCTTGTAAAGCTCAACCGGGGGCAGGGCCAGACCTTCGTTCTCGTCACCCACGACGCTTCGGTTGCCCGTCGCGCCCACCGGATAGTCCGCATGCGCGACGGCAGGATCGAGGGCGACGAGCCCAACGGCACGCCGGGTATCGGGGAGCGGAACGATGGTTGAGCTCTTCGGCGTATCGACGTGGCAACTGATGTGGGTACTCCTCGGCGTCTTCGCCGTGGGCGCCCTGATCCTCGCCGTGCTGGCCGCACGCGACCGGACCTCTTTCAGGATGGCGGTGAGGAACGTCCCGCGCCGCCGCGCGCAGACCGCCCTGATCATCGTGGGCCTCATGCTGGCCACGCTGCTTTTCTCGGCGGCGTTCACCACCGGCGATACCCTGACGAACTCGCTGCGCCTCCAGGCGTTGAAGAACGTCGGCCGGGTCGACGTGGTGGTCAGGGCCGAGCGGCCGGAGTCGGGCGGCGGGATTCCGTTCGGCCCCGGCGCCGGAGTATCGGCGGCCCCCGAGGTCCGTGAGAGGTCCTTCGATGAGGACCTGGCCGGCAAGGTCCAGGACCGCCTCTCCGGCATCGAGAGCGTCGCGGGCGTCGCACCGCTTGCGAAGGAGACCGTGCCCGTAACGTCCTCGAAGACGGGCCTCTCGGAGCCTCGGGTGGACGTGCTCGGCATGGACGCGGCCTCGATGGAGAACTTCGACAGGCTCACCACCGCCTCCGGCAGTGACCTCACCCTGGGCGAACTCGGAGCAAATGAGGTCTACGTGAGCGAGAAGACCGCCGAAGTGCTTGGCGCCGGCACAGGCGACAAGGTCGAGGCTGCCCTGCTCCAACGTTTCGAGCAACCTGTGAGAGAGCAAAGTCCTCCCGAGCTGGAGATAGCCGGGGTCTACGAGGCCGGGGCCAACCCCGCCTCCGACACCTCGATGGTGATGCCGCTCGAGGAGCTGCAGAGGTTCGTCGGGGAGGAGGGCAGGATCAACGAGGTTCTGATCACGCACGGTGGTCCCGCCGTGGAGGGCGGTGAGCACACGTACTCCACGATTTCCGCCATCGAGCCTCTCCTTGCGGACAATGGCCTCGAAGCCGACCCCGTAAAGAAGGACGCCATAGACGCGGCCGACACGAGAGGGGAGATCTTCTCCACCCTCTTCGTCCTCTTCGGGCAGTTCTCCGTGGCGGCGGGGATGCTCTTGATCTTCCTGATCTTCGTTATGCTCGCCGCCGAGCGCAAGCACGAGCTCGGCATAGCACGCGCCGTCGGGATGCAACGGTCTAACCTGATCCGCACGTTCGCCTTCGAGGGCGCCCTCTACGCCCTCGCGGCCGGCGCCCTCGGGAGCGTCGCCGGCGTCGGGGTCGGCTGGATCATGGTCCGCCTGATCGGCCGGGGCTTCGCCGGCGGGAGCGAAGACTTCCGGATCGCCTTCGCCGCCAGCTTCGGGAACGTGGTCCTCGCCTTCTGCATGGGCATGGTGCTCACGTTCATCGTCGTCCTGATCTCCTCGTGGCGCGTGAGCCGCCTCAACGTCGTGCGCGCCATCCGCGATATCCCCGAGCCCGACCGCAAGGGCCGCACCGTCTGGGGCGTAGTCGTGGCCATCCTGACTCCGCTTGCCGGCGCGATAGCGTTCTGGCAGGGACTGGTGACCGATACGATGGCCTTCTACCTGGGCGGTTTATCTCTCGTCCTGATCGGCGCGGCGCTCCTGGCTCGCGTCCTCAGCCTGCCGGACCGAATCGCTTTCACGGCGTCGGGGCTCGTCCTGCTCGCCCTGTGGCTGACCCCTGCCTCCATCACCGCGCCGGCGGGGATGGCAAGGGGTCCGGAGATGTTTTTCGTCTCGGGCATCGCCCTCGTCGTCGCGGGCGTGTGGCTCGTGATCTTCAACGCCGACGCGCTCTTATGGCTGGTCGTGGCGGCGTTCGGACGAATCAAAGGACTTCCCCCGGTCCTCAAGACCGCTGTGAAGTACCCTACCCAGAGCCTTTTTCGGACCGGCATGACGCTGGCGATGTTCGTGCTGGTCGTCTTCACGCTGACGGCCATGAACTTCATCCAGGCCGCCATGGGCGCCGCGTTCGGGGACACGCAAGAGATCTCCGGCGGCTTCGAGGTCCAGGCCAACGCCGGCTACGCCACCCCGATCCCCAACATGAAGGCCGCCCTCGAAGACGCTGAAGGCTTACGGAAAGACAGCATCACGGCGGTCGGCCAAGTCTCCAACCTGCCGGCGGAGGTCAAGCAGAAGGGGACCGACCGCGATCCCGAGGCGCTCTACGTGCAGGGCGTGGACGGAGGCTACTCCGACAGCGTTGGCTACGGCTTCGAGACGACCGCCGGGGGCTACGACTCGGCGCGCGAGGTGTGGAAGACGCTCCAGGCCGAGAAGGACACCGCGGTGATCTCCTCGGACCTCGCGCCCTCGAGGAACGTCTCCACCTTCGGCCCCTCGGTGGAGACGCCCGTGGAGCTCACCGGCTTCTACAAGGAAGACGCGTACCTGCCGGACGACCTCTACCTGCGGGTAGAAGATCCCGACTTCGGGAAGACTAGGGACCTGCACGTGATCGGGGTTCTGGAGAGCTCAGCCTCCTTCGCCGGTGACATCGTGACCTCGCAAAGCACGCTCGACTCTCTGGCGGCACGGTCCGTCCCACCCCAGACCTACTACTTCGATCTCGGTAGCGGCGTGGACGCCGCGGCAACGGCGATAGCGCTGGAGAAGGACTTCGCCCGGAACGGCCTCCAGACGCAGGTGACGGCGCAGATGATCCAGGACAACGACGCGACGCGCAGGATCGTCTTCGTTCTGCTCAGGGGTTTCATGGGTCTTGGTCTCGTGGTCGGCATCTGCGCTTTGGGCGTGATCGCGGCGCGCTCGGTGGTCGAGAGGCGACAGCAGATCGGGATGATGAGGGCCCTGGGTTTCCAGAAGGGGCAGGTGCGGCTGGTCTTCCTGATCGAATCGTCCTTCATCGCCCTGCTCGGCATCGGCGTCGGGGTGGCTTTAGGGCTCGGGTTCTCCGGCACGCTCATAGACAACATCCGCGAGGGCATGCCGGGCCTTGAGTACCGGGTGCTCATAGACAACATCCGCGAGGGCATGCCGGGCCTTGAGTACCGGGTGCCGTGGTCGGCGCTGCTGCTCGTGATCTTCGTCGGCTACGCTGCCTCGCTCCTGACCACTTTCCTGCCGGCCCGCCAGGCGTCGAAGGTTTACCCGGCCGAGGCGTTGCGCTATGAGTAGCACGCTGAAGACACAAGATACCGAAGAGTGGAGACGCGTCATGAACAACCAGATCGAGGAACTGAATAGACTCGTGGAGGATTGGGCAACCGCCGAGCAGCGCGGCGACACCGCCTTCCTCGAGAGCACGCTGGCGGACGATTTCGTCGGCGTAGGCCCCCGCGGCTTCACGCTGACCAAAGAGCAGTGGCTCGCCCGCCACGAGGCCGGAAACCTGAAGTACGAGTCGCTCGGGCTGGACGAGATAGAGGTTCGTCCCTACGGGGACGCCGCGGTGACGGTGTGCCGCCAGACCGCCGAGGGAGTGTACGAGGACGAGAACGGTCGCTACGACATCCACGAGCAGTTCCGCGCGACGCTCATCTTCGTGAAGCAGCGGGAGAGATGGCTGCTCGCCGGCCTGCAACTGAGTCCCATCCTGGGTAGACCGTGAGCTTGCCGCCCCTACCGCGCCACGAAAAGGAGATCCGATGCAGAACCCGATGATCGAGAACTGGGTCCAGTTTACGCACCTCGAGAAGCTCTACGGCTACCTCCCCGGCATGGACGAGGCGCTCGTGGCCCGGCTCTTCGGCCTGGATTTGGAGGGCTACCGAGAAGTAAAGGGCCGCTTCGACGCGAACGCCCGCGAGGCGGCGCAAGAACTTCTCGAAGCCCCGGCTTTAGCCGAGCGTGTCGACCGGCTGCCGTTCCGGGCCGGGGATATGGTGGTGGGCATAGGCGACAGCCTCACCGACGATCTGCAGTCGTGGCTGGAGATCCTGCGCCACCTACTCGAACTGCGGCGACCGCAAGACGGTGTCCGCATCGTCAACGCGGGCCTCTCGGCCCACACGACCGCCATGGTGCTGCGTCGCTTCGTTCCGACGACCCTCGCCCAGCGGCCGGACTGGATAATCTGTTTCCTGGGCGGTGGCGACGCCACCCGCGTGGGCCCGGAACCTAACAAGACCCGAGTGAGCCTAGAGGAGACGGCCAGAAACCTGGAGGCGATGCGCCGCATGGCCTCCACGCTGACGGATGCCCGGTGGGTCTGGATCACGCCACCTACCTTCGACGAGGAACGGGCCGTCGCATATCCACCCTTCCAGATGGGACAGTCACACTGGCGCAACGACGACGTACTCGCTATCGGCGACTTCATCCGCGAGCAGAGAGAGCCCGTCGTGGACATCCAGACGGTCTTCGGAACGCCGGCGGACCCGGAGCTTCAAGGACCGGACGGCGTCCATCCCTCCCTGGCTGGCCAGGAAGCCATAGCCAGGGCGTTCGTAGAACGGCTGACACCGTGAGTAGATCGCGGGAGACCAGTGCCCACGTCATCATCAGGGACGAGCATGACG
>JAIVIG010000400.1 GCA_020200675.1 Actinomycetota bacterium | reverse complement strand
ACCGTATACAGGAGTAGGCTCCCTCTTTTCAACTGCCTCCGTGAATAATCCGGGCTAGGGCTCTCGCCGTTACCGTCCGTTCTCCTCGATGATACGGTCTTAACCTGCCAGAGCGAGCGAAGCTATGCTTACCTGAAAGCCGAGCGCGTTAAGCAACCTTAGCGAAGTAGGAAGATCATACTTTTGGTCGGGCCGAATCATCCTTCCGGAGGGTGCAGGTTGGACTCCAACATGAGAAGGTTCTCTCGGTCCCTTTGGCCCCATCGAGAAGGAGAAGAGCCTTGAAGAAATTGATGCTTTCGGTGGCGATGCTGACGGCGGTGCTAGTAGGCACCGTACCAGCACTGGCTCAAGTACCAGTACAGGAGCCGTCTCAGGTACCGGTGGCGATCGTGGACTGCGTCTTAGGCGGCCCTTGTATCGGCACCACGGGAAACGACACGATCACCGGGTCGGACGAGCAAGACGTGATCCATGCCCTCGAGGGTGACGATACCATCGACCCGGGGAACGACGCCGTGGCCGACTACGTCTTTTGCGGTCCCGGCTTCGACACGGTCGATCAGATGCCCGGGCCCGTGGAGCAGGGCTTCCTCCAGTACGAGGCCCAGGCCGACTTCATAGCAGACGATTGCGAGGTAGTGGCCCTTTAAGCACCCCTCCGACCGTGCCCAGACCGACCACAGCTCCCGTCCGGACAACCTGCTTCCTTGAGACACGTGGCTTACGAGCGTTTCCCTCGCGGGCTACAAGACGCCGGCTTCGACACGATCAAAGGGAGCACGTAGGTTCTGCACAGTGCTCCTTCCGACTTCGAATCTCCTTGTTTTCGACACGAGAAGCCGGTCTGTCGGTGCATAACCAGCCTACATCGACGAAGTTCCGGTCTGGAAGCAGAACAGAATCGTGGACGTTTTCGCGACATACCCGGCTGGTACAAGCGACACTACTTTGCGGTCTTAGCGCGGTCGGCCTCGAATGGTTTCCTAGGACGCTTAAGGTCTGAGGGGGAACGGCGTAGAGGTAGCGAACGCCGGAGAGAGGCCCAAGCCAAGCTTCATACAAACGGGCCGTTGACGCGAGAGGGAGGGTAAGGGCTTCAGAGACCCGTGTCTCCCACGCCTACCTGTACTATGTGCTGACGTAGTACCTGGGTGTGCTGGTTGGCAACGGTACGGTGGGGCAGGCAAGAAAGACCCGCCCCAGGAGCACCATTAGGGTTAAGCCGGTAGCTCGGTCAGCACCGGTTCGGTAGCCGGTACCTGCTCGATAACCGGCTGCTCAATCGCCACCGGTAGCTCGGCTACAAACGGCTCAGGCGCCAGAGGTTGTTCGACCGCCAACGGATCGACCACCGTCTGGTCGGCCGGTATCATCGGATCCACCGCTGTGGGATCGATCATCGCAGGCTCTACCTCTACCGGATCTGCTGGACCTGTCGCTGCAGGATCGATCGGCCCGCCATAGGGGCGTGCGAAGCCCACCGGGGTACCGACGAGATCCATCGGATAGTACCCGACCACCTGGTCCCACTCGTTGGCCATGACGATCGTGCCGTCGCCCACGTACATGGCGGCGCCATCCGGGTAGACCACCACGTCACCGGGCTGGGGGCTGGAGACGGTGGGGTACACGCTTAAGTACGCCATGTGATCCCACGGCGCATTGGCATCGACGCCGGCGCTCCTAAGGGCATGGCGCACCAGGCCGACGCAGCTGAACGTTCCGGGCCCGTCGGTGCCCCACGCGTAGGGCATGCCCACCTGCCCCGTCGCCGCGGCCAAGGCATCGCTTGCTGAGCCTCCCCCTGGCTGGGCGCCGGCCAGGATGCCAATCGAGAGTACGAGAACACTAATAAGACTGAGAAGCATTATCGGGTTAACCCTTCGAAGCATGCGTGTAGGGCTCCTTCCCACGGTCGCGTATTGAGCTTGTCCGGGGGATCGTCCGAATCCCCCCTCCTATGGCCCGGCACTCTAGAGAAGGTACTCGCCTTGCGCAACACTCTTTTTGTTCGGAGACAAACCCCCAACAGCAAGCAGGAGGCTTAAATAAGGGGAATTCTTGTTTCTAAGTCGAAACATTTCTTTAATAAAACTTAACATTTGTAACACTACTGCAAGTTCCTCTGCTACGAGCGTACTAATAGATGAAAGTTACGGCGTTGCAGTTCTACCGGAACTCGTCCTCCGGGGCGACGAAAAGCCTGTCTCTACCCTATCGCTCAGGAAGATCCAGCCTATCTCCCACCTGTATCCCCCGTTCTCTAAAAAAGCCTTGGTTGACCTCCAGGGCGTACCAGGCGGGCTCGGCGGAGGGGTACGAGGTCTCGTCGAGGGGCTGCATGTCCTGGATGTCGACTATCCATCCCTCGGCGGCAATGTAGGCGATGGAGAGCAGGATCAGGGTATCCTTCATCCAGAACGAGCGTGGCTGCTCGGCCTCGTAGACGAAGAGCATGCCTGCGTTCTCGGCGAGCTCCGTGCGCCCCATGAGGCCCCTCTGCCGTTCGTTGTCGTCGTCGGCAATCTCGACCTCCACCTTGACCCTTTCGACGGAGGAGTTGACAATATTCAAGGTGGTCGTCTTCGCGGTTTCCGGCTTCGTAGCCATGGTCGCCGGAAGGCCTTCGTCCGGAGCCTCATCTGGAGTCTCACCCTCCTCCGCGCCGCAGCCGGCCACGAGCAGCAGCCAAGCGACAAAAAGCGCAAGTAAAGGTATCGAAATCCTCATCGCAGCACAAATATACACCCCCTTCTCTGGCAGCTTTTGTCGTTGTTGCCAGAGTCTCCGTACCCGAGTAAGCGTTTGTCGCAGCGTCGGCTCCACCTACCCGTCTAACTCATCTGAAGTCCATGCGCAGTATGCTGCGTCCACCTTATCTTTCCGCTCGAGGAACTCGCTTCGTCGCTTCTCCGACTCCTCGGGAGAGGATCATGTGAGTCGTCACGACCGAGATTCCAAACTCTTACAGGAGCGCGAAGAAGCACCAGCGTAGGCACGACCCGAGTGCACTTCCCAGGACGCCGAGCAGGAAGGAACATCCTCTCGGTTAGCCCGTGGAGGGCCAGAGCTTATCCAAAGCATTCGCGGACACAGCAGCATCGCCTTCGGTCAGCCGCTCCGCACTCTGCTCTGGTGCAAAGTCTACCGCTCTCCGGACGTGGCGTCGCCGACCAGGTGGCGGGAGGCGGCGTCCGGCCGGCGAATCCGATTGACGTGATCGGGAAGCGCCGATTAGAATCGAACCCGTGAAGGTTTTTGCCGACGTGTACGGCTGGGGAAAGCGGCGCTACCTGGTGGCTGCGGTGGCCGGACTCGGCTGGCTAGTGTTCTCGGGGATACCCACCGACATCATCGACACGCCGCTCTTCGTTCGCATGACGCCCGTGGAGTGGTGGAACTACCCGTTCTGGCTGACGAGCGCCGTCCTGGCCGGTCTCCTGGCCGCCACCTACGTGGCCGGTCCCGGTCGGGGAGGTTCGAACCGGTTTCAGGGCAAGGTTTTGGGGGGAGGCTTGCTCTCGGTCTTTGCGATAGGTTGCCCGATTTGCAACAAGCTGGTGGTGCTGGCGCTGGGCGCAAGCGGAGCCTTTACCTACTTCACCCCCATACAGCCCATCCTGGGCCTCCTCTCGGTGGGCCTGCTTCTCTATGCCTTGCGCGTGCGGCTCTCGGTGACGCGGTCCTGCCCGGTCCACTAAAGTCCGGCGAGCGCTGGAGGAGAGGTGGCGGTCCCTGCGGCGGTCGCCGACACCGAAACGATCCGGGACCAAAAGAGCGAATACGGAGGAAGATGATGAAGCGGCTTTTGCTCCTTGCGATGCTCCTGGGTACGCTACTCCTCTCCGCCTGTGGAGGAGCGGGCTAGGGGAGCAGGTGTCCGTCCCTGGTGGTTCGTACGTCCAGGTTTCGCCTATCGAGCTCGAGGCCATGCTGAACAACAAAGACTTCCCGCTCGTCAACACTCACATCCCCTTCGAGGGGGACATCCCCGGCACCGACCTCTCGATCCCGTACAACGAGATCGACCAGAACCTGGGCCTGCTGCCCACCGACAAAGACGCCAGGATCGTGCTCTATTGTCGCACCGGGCGCATGAGTACGGAGGCCGCCGGGACCCTCGTAAGGCTAGGCTACACCAACGTCTGGGAGCTGGGCGGCGGTATGATCGCCTGGGAAGACTCGGGTCTGCCGCTCGAAGGTGTCTGAGCGAAAAGACGCTCATGCCCAGTCGCCTTCCCACACGGTCCTGGGCTATACTCGATAGCGTGCTTTTGTTCGTCGATCCCAAGAATCGTGTCTTGACCCCTGGAGAACGCCCGTGGTCGAGGGCGGGCGCCGGTGGTTTCCTCCTGGTGCTCCTCATCGTGGCGGTGCTGCTCTGCGACGGCATCCTGGGATTCGCGCACCAGGTTTCGTGCGACGCGTGCGGGCCGGCGGAGGTTTCGGGCGTGCACCACGGGTCCGCCACGGGGATGGGTGAGGCCGGCAGTGGGCCTACGGGGAACGACGACGCGTCGGGCGGTTTGGAGAATCACAGCTACGCCGCCATCGTGCTCGCGGCCATCGGGACGGCGCTCCTGGTACTGCTGCTCGGAGTGCGCAGGCGGCGTGAGGCCTCGACCCCTCGATCGACCTTCCGGCCGCACTACTCGCCCTTCATCACCCACCGTCCACGGGGACCAACGCTTCCTTCCTTGCAGGTGTTCCGGCTGTAGGCTGCTCCCCCTCGCGACGACGAGGGGTGCTTGCGGATAGTCGGTAGCACGAAAAACAGGAAGGAAACTTAATGAAGATTCCGAAGAGGCTCGGGTTGGCCGTGCTTTTGTTGACGATGGCGTTGGTGCTCGCTTCTTGCGCCGGCGCGGGCGGTTCCGGATCGGGACAACAGGAAGAGGGCAGCTCCTCCGGGGGCGCGCAAGAGGAGTCGCAGGACGGCGGCATGCAGGGCATGGACCACGGCGAGATGTCCGGCATGGAAGTCATGGACAGCAGCTCGATGGACTCCGGCGAGATGGCCCGACAGATGGTAATGCCAAACGGTGAGTACTCGGACGCAGCCTTTGTGGACGCGATGGTGCCACACCACGAGGGGGCCGTGGAGATGGCCCAGGTCGCCCTCGAGAACGCCGAGCATGAGGAGATCAGCACCCTCGCCCAGGACATCATCAGCAGCCAGCAGGCCGAGATAGAGCAGTTCGGCCAGATCCGGGAGCGCCTCGAAGGCTCTCCGATGGAGGGGATGTCCGAGGAGGAAATGAACCAGATGATGGGCATGACGGACGCCCAGGATCTCGCCGGGCAGCGGCCCTTCGATAGGGCCTTCCTAGACGCCATGATCCCCCACCACGAGTCCGCCATCGAGATGGCAAACGGGGCCCTCGAAGAGAGCGAGGACCCGGAGATAAGGGAGATCGCCCAGGGCATCGTGAATGCTCAGGAGTCGGAGATCGCGCAGATGGAGCAGTGGCGCGCGGAGTGGTACCCGGAGGATGCCTAAGAGATGGCAGAGGAGGTTAAGCGCCCTTCCAGGCTGAGCCGCCGCCGTTTCCTGGGACTCGTGAGCCTGGGGGCCGGGGCACTCGCCACCGGTGGCTGCGGAATCCTAAGCACCGAGAGGCGGGAGGCTTTGTCTCCCGCCTCCAGGATTGCCGAGTACGAGCTGGAGGCCACTCCCATGAGTGTCTGCGCCTAGGCGGACGCCGGGTCTCGACCTGGGGGTATAACG
>JAIVIG010000007.1 GCA_020200675.1 Actinomycetota bacterium | reverse complement strand
GCTATGTACTCGGCCCCCTCGGGACCCGCCTCAAAGCCGCGCATAGTCCCTGCCGACACGCGAATCGAGTCCCACGGTCCTAGCTCGATCACCTCGTCGTCGAGTTTCATCCTTGCGCTGCCACCCACGAGCACGTAGACCTCCTCCTCCTGCTGAAGGTGCTTGTGCCCGAAGGGGATGCGGAAGTTGGGCCCGAGCCGGAAGTAGCTTAGCCCCGAGTTCTCGAGCCCGAGCGGGACGCGAGCGAAGCGGGCCTCGAGTTCGAGCGAGTGCCCGAACTTCGGCGCCTGGTCCTCGACCTCTTTCAGTTTGACGATCGTGTATCCGGTCACGGTCTCATCCTCCTCCGAACCAACGACGACTGGCGCGGTCCGCGCCACCTTCTTCCGAAACAGAGGCCAAGTCTACGGGGCTCGACGCTCGTTCCCAAGTAGGAAGATGTAGGTCTCGAGCACGAGGGGCGATAGAGAGCGATGGTCGGGCTGCTGCTCGGGAGAATCCGGGCGCTTCGGTTAACGTTGGTGTAACATGCCGTCTTCGGGAATACGCGCAAGCGGTTTGTTCGGAGCAAGATGACTAAATACGATAGTCCTACCCAGCTGGTCGAAAAGAATCCCCGAAAGCAGACCGGAGTGCGGCGGAGGATCAGGAACATACTCGCCGTTTGCGGCGTACTCGTTGCCGTCGTCGTCCCCGTGGTCCTGGCTAATACTTGTAGTGGGTGGAATTCGTCGGGAGAAGAGAAGCCGGAGAGTCAACTCTTCGCGATGGATCCATTAGACCTCGAAACGGGCCTCGCAATCGTGGAGATGACCCATCAGGGAGAAGAAGACTTCGTCGAACCCGACCGGAGGAAAACTGAAGATCTCCCTGCTCGACGGGGACGGCAACGAGATAGGACGCCTGCCCGAAGATAGATCTGGCCAGACCGAAAGGGAACCGCCAGCCACCCTCTCCTCGTCCAAGGTCGACATCCCGGAGGACGGCGTCTACGTCTTCGACGTCCAAGCGGATAGTCTCTGGACGGTGAAGATCTCCGACGCCGGATAGCCGGGACGTGTCCGAAGCTCCCTCGGGTCGCTGATAGACTATCCGTACTCCTCGAGGCGCTCCAGGATAACCTCCATCAGACGCTCTCCATCTTCCGTCTGGAAGATGGCCTGGGCGTGAGCGTCACCCGAAAGGATGAGCGCTTCGTTCCGCTCTCCAGGGGCTTCATCCACCATACGACGCACCTCCTCCGCGATCCCCTCCCCCTCGCTGGCCACGAAGAGCTTGGGGAGCTCCCCGAGGCCGGAGACCTCCCCGACCCCCGAGAGAAGTATCACCTGGTCTATCTCTTCGGAGTCCTCCTCTGCGACCTCGAGCACCAGCGTGGCGCCCGCGCTCGCCCCGATCAGGGCGACGCTCTCGACACCGTACTCTTCCTTCAGGTAATCGACTGCGGACTGCAAGTTCTCTGGCGAGGTGTCCTCGACCGCCAGTGCCGCTACGCTGTTCTCTCCCAACTCCTGGCCTTGAGGCTCCCAGCTGGCTGCGTCGTAGGCGGCCCCATGCGACAGCACAGCCCCCTTCTTCCCCTCTCCCCAGACGACAGCCTCGGTGTCGCCTACCGATACCCGCTCCCCGGAGGCATCGCTCGCCGACTCCCCGCCTGGCGTGCCGCACCCGGACATGAACGCTACCGCGACGAGCACCGTGCCAGCCATCCTCAGGAGTCGTTTTTCGGGAGACACGCAAGCGAGGGCCAGTATCATCCGCTACCTCTCTCCATCCAGTAGACGTACCCGCGACGGAAGGCGAGGGCTTCGTCTGCCAGCATCTGTACGCTACAGAACACCAGCCTGACTCTCATCTCCGGCGCTCTCGTAGATGCCTGAAGCGGTAACATATCAACCTCTGTAATATGCCTTCTTCGCGATCAGCTCGCCAGCGAGCGATGGCCCCATCGGCTCCTGGCTCCTCCGGCAGCTCTGCCAGAACTTCTTCGTCGGCGAACCCCAGCGATGCTGGTTAGCGTTGCAGGCACAACGAGGGTGGCAGGCGAGAACCGGCATTCCTGCCCGCTACGCCCACTTCCGGCGCTGGAGCATCGATCCGTAAGATCCGACCCGAAGACCGGCGCCGTTTTGTTGCCAGGCGAGGGACGCAGCCTCTCTGTAGTACCCTACGCTGCTGGTGAGGCACATCGACGAAGAAGCAACGAAGAAGTACCAGCCGGGCCTCTCGCAGCGCCTCGTGGCGTCCGCTTGTTATGGGTCTGGCGCTCTCTTGGTGGCCCTCGGTGTCGCGGGCTTCGCGTTCCTCCTGTACCTGAGTACCCTGGCGCCGACCGTCCTCTACTACGAGAGGCCCGAGCTTATAGACGCGGCCATGCTCCAGGTCCACTCCTACGTACTGGGGATCACTCAGCCCACCGGCTACCCGACGTGGACGATGCTCGCCCACCTCTTCACCTATCTGCCCTTCGGGGACCCAGCCTACCGGGCCAACCTTGCCTCGGCCGTCTTCGGCGCGGCGGCGGTGTTCGTGCTCTTCTTCGCCGGGTGGCGGCTGAGCGGCCGCATCTGGGCGGCGGCGGCCGGCTCCCTCGCCTTCGCGGTAGGCAACATCTTCTGGAGCCAGGCGGTGATCGCCGAGGTCTATACCCTGAACGCCCTTTTCATCTCGCTCGTCATCCTCGCCCTCCTACTCTGGCGAGACGCGAGACAGGACCGCTACCTCCTCGCGGCGGCCTTTCTCATGGGTCTCTCGCTCACGAACCACGTGACGAGCGGCCTCCTCCTCCCCACCGCCGCGCTCTTCGTTTTCGCGGTCGACCGCCGGAAGCTACTCGACCGGCGGCTCGTCCTCAAGGGGGTGGGGCTGTTCGTTTTGGGGCTCGTCCCTTACCTCTATCTGCCGGTGCGAGCTCTCACCGGGCCGCCGGTATACGAGGCCGACCCAAGCAGCTTCGCGACGTTCTGGGAGCTCGTCGCCGGCCGCGAGTTCGGCATCCGCTTGTGGACGTTCGGGCCAGACGAGTTCCTCTCGCGGCTCTTCTCTCTCTGGGGGTACCTCCTGGAGGAGCTCCACCCCGGGCTCCTCCTCGTCGCGGCCGTCGGGGTAGTTACGATGCTGCTCAGGGATCGAGCGGGGGCGCTGCTCATCGGTGTACCTTTTCTGGGCTGGCTCGTTTACGCGATCGGGTACGACATCTTCGACTACTTCATCTACTTTATCCCGTCCTACCTGATGCTGGCCCTCCTCGTGGCCGTCGGAGCCGCCACAGTCCTCGAAGGCGCCGAACGCCTCGTGGCGGGGACTCCGCCCCTCTTGCGGACGGCGACGCCGGTACTGATCTCCATCGCCCTGCTGTACCTCGCGGTGGCTGACGTCGGGGAGGACTATTCACTCGAGGACCGCAGTGAGGACCTGACGGGGCGCCGGATCGTGGAGACCGTCGTCGAAAAGACCGCGCCGGACGCGACCGTCCTGCACCACCGCAGCCCGCTCCCCTACATGATCCTGGTAGAGGAGCGCCGCGCCGACCTCACGCTCGTGAGCCCCTGGTACCCGGCCCAGAACCCCATGAGGGTCTGGTCCGTCCGATCCACACCCGACGACGAGTATCCGGCGGCGAAGAGTGTCGGTAGCAACGGCGTCGCCGACGCCAGGGTCGCCGCGAGAAAGGGTCCGGTTTACGCCCTCGGGAGTAGCATAGACCTCTGCAACTTCCAGTACACTGGCTTCTCCGTCGTCCGGGTCGATGGAGACCTCCTATACGAGATCGTACCCCCCGGCGGCTCAGCCTACACGAGCCCCGAAGAGCAGCAAGGGACAGTAGTAGAGTCGGGCCACGTCACGGACGAAACGGCGAGTTGTAGTTGACGGCAGCTCCGGAACTCGAAACGCCCTCAGCGCCTGACAGCCACGACCTCCAGATACTCGCTCGGGACAACCATCGTCCCGTCGCCCGAACGGTTCGTACGATTCACGAGGTCCGCGAGATCGCCCTCCAGGCCCTCCCGCTCCGCCGGGCTCAACGACTCGAAAGCCTGTCGCGTCGGGCCGAGGTGGGTCTGGAGCATCTCCAGGTAGTGCCGCACCGAGCGGTAGCGAAACACGAAGCTGCGCCGGGTAGTCTGGAGTTCTCCGATCCCATCGCCGAGTAGCTCCCGCACGTGCTCTTCCGCGCCCCAGCGCGCGGGCGACTCCAGTCCGGGAGGCGGAGGCACATATCGGGCGAAGACGCGGGGCATCTCAGCGGCGAAGCTGTCGGGCGTCCAGCTCGCCAGGCCGATCCTACCTCCCGGGCGGCAAACCCGGAGCAGCTCGCCCGCCGCCTTCTTTTGGTCGGGAGCAAACATCACCCCGACGGTCGAGAGCACAACGTCGAAAGAGGCGTCCGGGAAGGGAACATCCTCGGCGTCACCATGCCGGAACGCGACCTCCAGCCGCTCGGCGGCGGCCCGCTCCCGGCCTCGCTCCAGCAGCGCCGGGACGTAATCTACGCCTGTTACCTCGCAGAAGCGACGGGCGGCGGCCAGAGCCGTGTTGCCGCTGCCGGTCGCCACGTCTAGGACCTTCTCGCAGGGCCGCAGGTCAACGGCTTCGCAGAGAAGCTCGCTGATAATAAGAAGTCCCACGCCGAACATCGCGTAGTCGCCCGAGGCCCAGGCCCGTTGCTGGCGTTCCTTGATCGACGCCAGATCTGGGTGTTGAGGTTGAGCGTTCATTTATTCCTCCCTGCCGCTCGAACCAGTAAGAGATCCATACGCGAGTGTAACAGTCGCCGTGCGTACGTGGTTTCATGCGAGTTCTCCGATGTAGAATAGGAGTGGAGGTACAGACATGATCCGAACGGTCGAAGCCGTTATAGACGAACGAGGCACCGTACGACTGCTGGAGAACGTGAACCTGCCAAACGCGCGCCGGGCGCTCGTAACTATCCTCGAAGAAGAACCCATCGCGCACGGTAGCGAGGCGGCATTGTTGAGCGAAGCGGCTCTCGCCAAGGATTGAGACCGTCCCGAAGAGGATGCCGCGTGGTCACACCTGCAGCAGGAGCGGTAGTCCTCGTACCATTCCCGTTCTCTGACCTGTCGAGGAGGAGCGGAGGCCCGCGGTCGTCCTGGCAGACGCCGGGCGTGGAGACTAGATCCTATACCAGGTCACCAGCAACCCCTACTCGGATGCACGGGCTATCAAACTGTCCGAGAAAGACTTCCGCACCGGGTCGCTGCGGGTCGAGAGCTACACGCGGCCCGGCAAGCTCTTCACCGCCAACCCAGACCTGATCGTTCGACAGGTCGGCTCCCTGAAAGACGACTCGTTTCAGCGCGCGGTCGGCGCGGTTGTGCAACTCTTGAGAAACACTTGGGATATTGACGAGGATGACCGTTGTCGAGCTGCGGCGCTCTTTGTATGCTTGTGTCTCGGAGGCATTCGGGACGTGGAGGCTCACGATGATAGGCACCGGCATTGGACGAAGATCGGGGAAAGGAATCGAGAGGAAACGTAGCTTATGGCGTTGGTAAACGGATCGAGCTATCTCGCTCCCTTGCAAAAATTCGTGGAGTCCTTGACGAACACCTACGGTTCGGCCACCAGAGGACAGCCCGAGGACCAGCTTAAACCACCAGTCGTAGAGTTCCTGCGCGAATGTGGCGCGGCCATGAACTCGAATGTCTCATCGAAGCTGGAGAGCGCGGTGGAGGGCATCGGTCGTCCAGACGTAGCGGTAGACACAGACGGACTACTCTGCGGTTACGTGGAGCTCAAGGCGCCGGGCACGGGCGCGAACACGAGCAGGTTCAAGGGGCACAACAAGGAGCAGTGGAAGAAGTTCGCCTCGCTGCCGAACCTCGTGTATACGGACGGCAACGAATGGATCCTCTACCGTACAGGAGAGCGCAAGGCCCGCGTCGCGCTCTCCGGGGACGTGTCGAGCGATGGGAGGAGCGCTGTCGACGCGGACGATGCAGAGAAGCTCTCGGTCCTGCTGAGAGACTTCTTCTCGTGGGACCCCATCGTGCCCGACACCCCGAAGAAGCTAGCCGAGATGCTCGCGCCCCTGTGCCACCTCGTGCGTGACGATGTGTTGCGAGCCCTCGAAGACGAAACTTCGGCCCTCTCGCTGCTCGCGGCGCAGTGGCGCGACAACTTGTTCTCCGATGCGGACGATGCCCAGTTCACTGACGCTTACGCCCAGACGCTCACATACTCCCTGCTTCTCGCCCGCTTTTCCGGAGAGGAGGACCTGTCCACGGAGTCCGCCGCCGATGCGCTCCAGAGTGGGCACGGGCTCCTGGCGCAGACGCTGCGTGTGCTCGGCGACCCGCAGGCGCGGGAGGAGATCTCCCTGGGTGTGGGACTGCTGCAGCGGTCTATAGAAGCGGTAGACCCCACCGCCGTCTCCAAGAAGAACGCCGATCCCTGGCTCTACTTCTACGAGGACTTCCTCGCCGCCTACGACAAAGCGCTCCGCAACGACCGCGGCGTCTACTACACGCCGGTCGAGGTCGTGAACGCTCAGGTGCGGCTCGTCTCGGACTTGCTCGTGAACAAGCTCGGCAAGACGCTCTCCTTCGCCGAAAAGGACGTCGTCTTGCTGGACCCCGCGGCCGGTACCGGCACGTACCCGCTCGCTGCGCTTCAGCACGGGCTGGACCGGATCGGAGGAGAGTACGGTCCGGGGATGGTCGCCGGGTACGCGACCGAGATGGCGAAGAACATTCACTCCTTCGAGATCCTGGTCGGCCCCTACGCCGTTGCCCACCTGCGGCTCTCCGAGCGCATCATGGAGGCCGGCGGCTCGCTCCCCGACGACGGCGTGCACGTGTACCTCACCGACACCCTGGAGTCCCCCAACGCCTCGCCACCGGGCCAGCTCATGCTCAACTCGCGCATGCTCGCCCGGGAGCACGAACGGGCGATGGGCGTAAAAAGGGACGCGAAGGTGCTCGTCTGCATTGGCAACCCACCCTACGACCTGCAGCGAGTAGATCCAGAGCAGGCAGGCATCACACGCAAGGGCGGCTGGGTCCGCAAAGGAGATCACGGTCCTGAGACAGCGATCCTGCAAGATTTCCTTAGGCCCGCACGCGAGGCTGGCACTGGTGGACATCTCAAAGTCCTTTACAACGACTACGTCTACTTCTGGCGCTGGGCGCTTTGGAAGATCTTCGAGAAGCAGCAGGGGCCGGGCGTTGTCTCGTTCATCACCTCAGCCTCATATTTGCGTGGCCCCGGCTTCGTTGGTATGCGCGAGGTCATGCGCCGCACCTTCGATGAACTGTGGATCCTGGACCTCGAAGGCGACAGCCTCGGGGCACGCAAGACCCAAAATATCTTCGCCATCCGTACCCCTGTCGCCATCGCTGTCGGCATTCGTTACGGCGGCCTGAACCCCGACACGCCGGCCCGCGTCCGCTACGCGAAACTCGAGGGTACCCGCGAGGCGAAGCTAGCCACGCTCGACTCCATCACGGGCTTCGAGGACATAAACTGGAAACAATGCTTCTCCGGCTGGCAGAACCCGTTCCTGCCCGAGAGAGAGGGCGACTACTTCTCTTGGCCGCCACTCACCGACATCTTCCCCTGGCAGCACTCCGGTGTGCAGCTTAAGCGCAAGTGGCCCATCGGCGAGACGCCCGAGCTGCTCAAAGAACGCTGGGAAGCCCTGCTCTCCACATCCGATCCACGGGCGGCCTTCCGGGAGACTGATCGTAAGATAGACAGGAACTACCTCAGTCTCGACGAGCCCCATACAAGGCTGTCGACGCTTGCCGAGAGCATCAAGGCTAGCGCACCTACACCGGAGCGTGTCCGCTATGGCTACCGCTCCTTCGACCGGCAATGGCTCCTTAAGGACGTCCGCCTCGGTGACCGCATGCGTCCCGAGCTGTGGCAAGCGCACGGCGATCGACAGGTCTACATGACCAGTGTACTGGCTGTCGTGCTCGGACTCGGACCAGCGGCTACCGCCGCAAGCGAGCTTCCAGATTTAAACCACTTCCACGGTCGAGGGGGCAAAGACGTGATCCCACTGTGGCGCGACGCGGCAGCGACAGAGCCGAACGTCGCGGGTGGGTTACTGGAGATGCTCTTGGGTGCCTACGGCGAGCCTATCTCAGCAAAGGATCTCTTCGCCTACGCCTACGCGCTGCTCTCCATGCCTGCCTACGTTGAGTCCTTCTCAGAAGAGTTGTCTCTACCGGGGCCGCGGCTCCCGATCACGCGCGACGCGGAGCTTTTCCGTGAGGCCGCCAACCTCGGCCGCAAGCTCGTCAACCTGCACACCTACGGCGAGCGGTTCGGCGAGAGTGGGGTGCCGCACGGGCAGGCGAAGGTCTCGAAGGCCATCCCGGACGCCCCTGAGGGATACCCCGAGGAGCACGCCTACGACCCGGCCGGGCGAACGCTCAGGGTAGGAGAGGGTGAGCTAGGCCCGGTCTCTCCAGAGGTGTGGGAGTTCGAGGTCTCGGGTCTCCGGGTGGTCAAGTCCTGGCTCGACTACCGGATGAAGAAGCCCGCCGGGAGAACCTCTTCGCCCCTGGACGAGATCCGCCCCGAACGCTGGACGATCGAGATGACTCACGAGCTATTGGAGCTGCTCTGGGTGCTCGAAGCTACCGTCGCCGAAAAGCCTTACGGGGCCGATCTCCTGGCCCGCATCGTCGAGTCCGAGCTGTTCGAAGCCGACGAACTCCCCGAACCATCCGAAGAAGAGAGGAAGCCGCCGAAATAACAGGCCGTTCTCCGTCTACACAGCGCAGGTCCTGAACCCGGCGAAGATGTCCCTCCTGTCGGGGGTGGAGAAGTTGCGCCAGGTGTTGCGGAGCATCCGTCCCCGGGTGGCCCAGCAGCCGCCGCGCATGACCTTGTGATCTCCGAACCAGGGCTCGGAGTAGTCCTTGTACGGGTCGCGGATGAAGGCGGGGTACGGCCCGAAGGTATCGGAGCACCATTCCCAGGTGTTCCCGATCATCTGCCGCAGCCCGAACGCGCTATCACCCTCGGGAAACGCCGCGACGTCCACAGGCCCCAGGAGCCACCCGTCGAGGTTGGCGTGGCGCGGGGCCGGTGGCTCGTCGCCCCACGGGTAGAGGCGCTTGCGGGAGGTGATGGTCGAGCCGTCGGACGAGACCTCGGCGGATGCGGCGAGCTCCCACTCTGCCTCGGTGGGTAGCCGACGTCCGGCCCACTGACAGTAAGCGTTCGCCTCGTGCCAGTTGACGTGCATGACCGGCTGGTGGGGCGACAGGAGCTCGACCTCGTCGAACCTGCGATGGCTCCAGCCGCCGTCTCCCAGCAACCAGTAGACTGGGTGCTCGGCGGAGACTGATTCGCGCCACGCCCAGCCCTCGTCGCTCCAGAGCTCACGGCGCTGGTAGCCACTGTCTTCCACGAAACGGACGAACTCGACGTTCGTCACGGGGGCGCGGGCCATCTTGAAGGGGGCGACCTCGACGGGATGGGCCCACATCTCGTTGTCGAAGACGAAGGGGAGGTCGCCGGTGGCGCCTAGCATGAACTCTCCGCCGGGGATCTCGGCGTCGCCCTCGCAGGGGCCGGTGGGCTGGCTGTCCAGTAGCGATGGGTCGTGGTCGGAGATGGGCGGAGCCGGGAGGCCGTGGGTGTGGCGGGTGTAGGTGAAGGCTTCGCCGTGCATGTCCTCGTGGAAGGTGGCGAGGCGGGCGAAGTAGGCGTTCTCTTCAGTGGGGCCTTCGGTGTTCAGCTTGTGAAGGGTGCCGTCGAGGACGCGTTGCATGTAGGCTAGGGTGTCCTCTCGGGAGAGGAGCGGCAGGTCCCAGCGAGTGTCGTGGGCTACCTCCATGGAGTTGTAGAGCGCGTCGGCATTCTCGAGGGTGGAGGGGGCGAAGGGGCCGTCTGCCTCGTACCAGGTGCCTCGCGGACGCCGGAGGTTCCAGTACTCCTGGAACCAGGCGAGGTGTCCTATCTCCCAGAGCGGCGGGTTGACGATGCGCAGCTGCGGACCCATCATCTGCTCGTCGCCGAGGTCGCTCACCAGTTCGAGGGTCCGTTTGCGAGTGTCGACCAGCATACCGGCGAGTTGCTCCGTATGTTCCTGCGTGTTCTGCATGAGGTGAGTAGCCTCCCTCTCTGGGTTCGTTTCGTTGCTCGACCAATCTTAGCTAAAATCGTCCCGAGGATGGTACAAAGTGCTTTGGAGGAGGAGATCTTGAGATTACCCCGTACGCCGTGAAGATCTGCATCGTGACACCGGCCGGGCCGAAGCTGCGCAACGGTAACCGGGTGACCGCCGCGCGATGGTCCCGCTTTCTGCGGCAACTGGGCCACGAGGTCCTGCTGGAGGAGAGCTGGGGCGGCGAGGAGCCGGATCTGATGATCTCGCTGCACGCCCGCCGCAGCCACCCTTCTATAAGGCGCTACGCCGCCACATGTCCCGGCCGTCCCTTGATAGTGGCTCTCACCGGCACCGACCTCTACCGGGACATCCGCTCCGACGAGGCGGCCAGAGAGTCGCTGGAGCTGGCGACGGCCCTGATCGTCTTGCAGGAGAAGGCTCCCGAAGAGTTGGAATCCCGCCACCGCGCGAAGACCCGCGTCATCTACCAGTCCGCCAAGCCGGTAAAGCGCCAGCCCCCCGCAAAGAGATACTTCGACGTCTGCGTGATCGGGCACCTGAGAGACGAGAAAGATCCGTTCCGCGCCGCTCTGGCGGCCCGGCTACTCCCCCCCACCTCCCGCGTCCGCGTGACCCACACCGGGATGCCCTACGACGAGAAGCTCGCCGAGAGGGCCCGGCTGGAAGTCTCCGAGAACCCCCGTTACCGCTGGCTCGGCGAGACGCCCCGCTGGAAGGCGCGGCGCGTTCTGGCTCGCTCGCGCCTCCTGGCGCAGACCTCAGTGATGGAGGGCGGAGCGAACGTGGTCTCGGAGGCGCTCGTCTCGAGGGTACCGGTGGTCGCCTCGGATATTCCCGGGAACGTCGGCATGCTCGGCGAAAACTACCCCGGCTACTACCCCGTAGGCGACGAGGAGGCCCTGGCCCGGCTGCTCTATCGTGCCGAGACGGATGGGGCGTTCCACGAGAAGCTCGAGGCCGGGTGCGAGGCGCGCAGGCATCTGGTGCTACCCGAGCGCGAGAAGGCGATTTTGGGGAGCCTGGTGGTGGAGGTCGTGGAGGCCGGTTCCGGCGAGGATCGGGGGTTATACTTGGCGCATGGACGAAAAGACGCGCATAAGGCTGACGAAGTACTCGCAGAAGGCCGGTTGAGCTTCTAAGTTCGCTCCGGGGGACCTGGAGCAGGTACTTAAAGGGCTCACGCCGGCAGCGGCGGAAGGATTCGTGAGCGGGATGGAGACCCGGGACGACGCCGGGTACGTCCCGTTCGGCGGCGGCCTGCTCTTGCAGTCGGTGGACTTCTTCACCTCGATAGTAGATGACCCGTACCGGTTCGGCCAGATCGCCGCGGCCAACGCTCTCTCGGACATCTACGCGATGGGCGGCGTGCCGCTGACGGCGATGAACCTCGTCACCTTCCCCTGCTCGCTGGACCTGGGGATACTGCGCGAGATCCTGGCCGGGGGGCAGTCGAAGATCGAAGAATCGGAGGCGAGGCTCTGCGGCGGCCACTCCATCCAGGACGACGAGCCGAAGTACGGCCTCTCGGTCACCGGCTTCGTCGAGGAAGACAGGGTGGTCAGAAACGCCGGTTCGAAGGCCGGCGACGCGCTGGTGCTCACCAAGCCACTCGGGATCGGCATCCTGACCACGGCGCTCAAGCGCGACCTCGTCTCGGAGGCGGAGATCGAAGACGCCGTCGAGACGGCCGCCAGACTGAACAAGGGCGCGGCCGCCGCGATGCGCGAGGTTCCGGTCTCGGCGGCGACGGACGTCACGGGGTTCGGCTTCCTCGGGCATCTCTCCGAGATGCTGGAAGCCTCGAACGTCGGGGCGGTAGTGCGCCGGAGCGAGGTGCCGGTCTGGGAGAGGGCGGCATCTCTAGCGGCGGAGGGCTGCTATCCGGGCGGCCTGAACAACAATCGGGAGTATCTGGGCGACAGCGTCCGGATGGACGGCGTCGGCGCGGAAGATCTCCTGCCCCTCTTCGACCCGCAGACGAGCGGCGGCCTGCTCGTCGCCGTCCCGCAAGAGCGGTCGGAGGAGTTTATTCGATCCCTTGAGAAGCACGACACGGCAGCTGCGGTGGTCGGCGAGGTCATCGAGGAAAGCGGGATCCGGGTCACCCCGTAGAGGCACGACGCCGGCGGAAGTCCTGCGGGCTCGTGCTGCTCGCGGCCGGTCCTCTTACTGCCTGGGCAGCTTCAGGCGGAAGGCGGCGCCGCCGCCGTCGGCGTTCCCGGCGGTGAGGTCGCCGTCCTGGGCGCTGGCGAGGGCGCGGGCGATGGAGAGGCCCAGGCCGGTGCCCCCGCCCGCACGGGAGCGGGCCGCTTCTGCCCGGTAGAAGCGGTCGAAGATGCGCGGCAGGTGCTCCGGTGGGATACCGGGACCCGTGTCCTCGACGCTCGCCTCCGCCCGGTCGTCGTCGAGCTGGCGTGCGCGGACGGTTACGTCTCCCCCTTTGGGCGTGTAGCGTATGGCGTTGTCCAGTAGAGCGGCCAGGATCTGGCTGGTGCTTCCCGGGTCGCCGCGGACCGGGAGCCGATCCGGGACCTCCACCTCGAGCCGCACGCCCTCGGCCGCCGCCCTCGTGAGGAAGCGTCCGGTCGTCTCGGCGGAGACGACCGAGAGGTCGAAGGGCTTCTCCTCCACGTCGAGCCTGCCGGCGTCGAGCCGGGCCAGGACGAGCAGGTCGGAGAGCAGCGCGTCCATCCGGTCGATCTCGGAGAGCTGGTCTTCGATTATCTCCCCGTTCTCCGGGTTGGTCGGGTCGCGCTGCATCACCTCCGCGTTGATCTTGACGAGCGAGAGCGGGGTCTTTAGCTCGTGGGAGGCGTCGGCGACGAAGCTGCGCTGCCTGTCGAGTGCGTCGCGCGCCGGTTGCATCGCCCGGCGGGACATGTACAGACCTCCTACGCTCGCCAGGAGAAGCCCTCCGAGGCCGACGGGTACCATGATAAGCAACAGGTTACCCACCGCCTCCCGGACCACCCGGCGCGACTGAGCGGCCTGGATAACGGCCACCCCCCCATCGCGTCCGACCACGGGTACGCTCGCCACCCGCACCATCTCCCCCTCGGGCCCGTCGACGGTCTCTGTGACCGTCTCTCCTGTTTCGGCCGCCCTCCTCGCCGGCCCCTCGAAGGGTAGTCCGAACGAGGAAGCCGAGGAAGTCGAGTCCAGGACCGTGCCTTCTTCGCCATCGGTTCCGCCCGGTACCAGGGCGACCATACCGAGGTCCGGGTTCGTGGCCCACTGGAAGGGACCGGGGGACGGGCCTTTACCCCCGGACTCGCCTATACGGCCCCGCTCTCCTGGGGGAGGGAGCCTCTCTCTGGGCTCCCTCCCTTCCTGGTAATCATGCAGCAAGGGGCCAGCCACGAAATCGGCGTCGCCCTGCGCTCTCTGCTCGAGCAGCTCGTCCTGCTGGCCGGCCGCCTGCCGCGCGAAGCTCGCCACCGCGACCACGCCGATGAACAACAGGATCAGCGCGAAGATACCGACGTAGCCGAGGGTGAGGCGCCTGCGTATGCGTTCGAGCACTGCTTCCCCCTAAGGTCGGGGCTCGAAGGTGTAGCCCACGCCACGCACCGTGCGTATGCGGGAGGGCTCCTTGGGGCGGTCCAGCTTGCGGCGCAGGTACGAGACGTAGAGTTCCACCACGCTCGTCGAGACCTCGCCGGGTACTCCCCAGACGGTATCCAGCAGCACCGAGCGCGAGAACACCTGCCCGGGGCGTTGCATCAAGGCCGCCAGGAGCGCGAACTCCTTGGCGGTCAGGTCTATCCGCTCTTCGTTGCGGCGCACCACGTGGCGTACCGGGTCCAGCGCTATGTCGCCGGCCCGTATCTCCGTCCCGACTTCGCCGGTCTCGCCGCGCGGCCTCCTGGTGAGCGCCCTGACGCGGGCGAGGAGCTCGGGGAGTGCGAAGGGTTTCGGGAGGTAGTCGTCGGCGCCCGCGTCCAACCCCTCCACCCTATCCTCCACCTGGTCGCGGGCGGTCAACATCAAGACGGGAGTAGCGACCTCCGCCGCCCTCAGGCCCCGCACGATCTGGACCCCGCTGCGCTCGGGTAGCATCCAATCGACGATCAAGAGATCAAAGGAATCGTCCAGAGCGCGCCCGAGCCCGGTCCGGCCATCCCCGGCGGTCTCCGCGACGTACCCCTCCTCGCGCAAGACCCGGGCGAGCATCCGGGCCATCTTCTCTTCGTCCTCTATTATCAGGATGCGTGCCATAGTCTTCTAGATACTAGCCTATCTTCCGCTTTCGGTATATCCTCACGAACATTCCTATGAGAATTCATAACGACGCCGAAGGCCCCTCACATGTTCGGGTTCCAAACTCCCCGACAAGACGCAACAAAAGTCGATCGCGGAGGCACCACCGGCGATGCAGAGTACCACTGTAGGACGGGACGAGTAGATGCTCCGCTAAACGCGCCGCGATCGGCAACCGTCCCCGGCGCGTTACGTCGCCGGCTCGCGGTTCGGCGCCGGGCGGGCGTTTCTAGGAAAACTCATAAGTTCTTCATAGGCCGATCTTAGTTCGGAAGCCCAGACTGAGCAGCGAGTAGGAGAACGACGTGGCCTCCATGGGGGTCAAGGGGAGAGATATGACTCAGGAGGCAACCAGGAAACGTACCAGCTTTCCCGGCAAAGCACGCATCCTGACGAGCTCGTCGTGGCATCGGATCGCCCTGGCCGCGGTCCTTATGCTGTCGGCCTTCCTGAACCTGTTCCGCATAACGCAAGAGGGCTACGGTAACGGCTACTACGCCGCGACCGTCAAGAACATGCTCGCGAGCTGGAGCAACTTCTTCTTTGTCTCCTACGACGCGGGTTTCGTGTCCGTGGACAAGCCGCCTCTGGGGCTCTGGGTCCAGGCGGCCAGCGCCTGGC
>JAIVIG010000006.1:14253-15868 GCA_020200675.1 Actinomycetota bacterium | reverse complement strand
GCCGGGACCTCCAGGTCGTTGGTGAGGCACTTGACGAGCTTTACTGGCTCCTTGCGCAGGAAACCGGCGAAGACGAACTCGCTGATGCCGGGCGGCAGGGGGGCCGAGGCCGAGTAGATCGTCGCCGGGTCGCCGCCCAGCGTGACGGCGACGGGTAGCTTCTGGCCCAGCTTCTTCGCCTTCTCGAAGTGGGCGGCGCCGGTCTTGTGACGCTGCCAGTGGAGGCCGGCGGTCTTTTTGTCGAAGCGCTGGACCCGGTACATACCGGCGTTGCGCTCTCCGGTCTCCGGGTCCTGGGTGTGGACCATCGTGAGGGTCACGAACGGGCCGCCGTCCTCCGGCCAGCAGGTCTGGACGGGGAGGCGTTCGAGGTCTACCTCGTCGTCGCGGTGGACGATCTCCTGGCACGGGGCCTTGCCCGTCGTGCGCGGGGGGAATTTGGAGACCTCGCGCAGGCGCGGTAACAGCTGGAGCTTCGCCATGAGGCCCTTGCCCGGTCCCTTGGTCAGCTCCAGGAGATCCTCTATGCGATTCCCGATCTCGCTGAGGTCGCCCACGCCCAGTGCGTTCGCCATGCGCTTCTTAGAACCGAAGGCGTTGATGAGGAGCGGGTGATCGCTGCCCTGGACGTTGTGGAAGAGGAGGGCGGGACCGGTCCTCTTCATGACGCGGTCGGCGATCTCGGTGATCTCGAACTTCGCGCTCACGGGCTCGCGCACGTCCACGAGCTCGTTCTCCTTGCGCAGAGCGTTCACGAACTCTTGCAGGTTATCCGCCGGCACTCTTCACCTCCTCTATCGCGGCCCGGATGCGTTCCTCCGAACGGTTCTCGTCTTCGCCCGAGATGATACCCAGGAGCTGGGCCAGATGCGGCGTCCAGAGGCTTATAGAGACGGTTCCTCCGCGCGAGATCTCGCCGGCCCCATCCCGAATCATGCGGCTCGCCACCCCGACGAAGCGCGGCTCGTCCAGCCTCGCTATGGTCTCGACCGCCAGGGCATAGGCGTAGTCGCCGACGAGGATAGCGTCGTCGGTCGCCGCCCCGGCCGCGTAGTGCGCCCCGAACCCCTCCTGCAGGTAACCCAGAGCCTCGGCGACGACCTCGCCCCGCTTGTCCCTCCCGGCCGGTCCCGACAATCTCCCCACGGCGCTCAGGAAGACTTCCTTCAGGGAAAACTCCGGTGTCCGGCGCATGGTCTTTACCATCGTCTAGCTCCGTCCCGCTTTCGCCGACGCCTTCGCGAACCACTCCCGGGCCGCCTCGAAGGTCTTCTCCAGGTCTTCCTCGGAGTGTACGGAGGAGATGAAGCCGGCCTCGTACTGGCTCGGGGCGAGGTAAATTCCGTGCCGGAGTATGTGCCAGAAGAATTCCTTGAACGCCTCCGTGTCCGACCGCGCCGCCGAACCGAAGTCCGTCACGGGCCCGTCGGTGAAGAAGATGCTCACCATCGAGCCGACCTGGTTTAGCGTGAAGGGCACGTCGCCCTCGCTCGCGGCCTCCTGCATCCCGCGCCGCCAGCGCTCTCCCAGATCTTCGAGCCCCTCGTAGAAGCCCGGCTCGCCCGTGGCGCGCAGCGTGGCGAGACCGGCGGTCATGGCTAGGGGGTTGCCGGAG
>JAIVIG010000006.1:0-14221 GCA_020200675.1 Actinomycetota bacterium | reverse complement strand
GGCTAGGGGGTTGCCGGAGAGGGTGCCGGCCTGGTAGATCGGCCCCGAAGGGGCGACCTGGTCCATGATCTCGCGCTTCCCGCCGAACGCCCCGACGGGCAACCCGCCGCCGATGATCTTGCCGAGGCAAGTCATGTCTGGTGTCACGCCGTAGCGCTCCTGCGCCCCGCCGCGAGCGAGCCGGAACCCCGTCATCACCTCGTCGAAGATCAAAACCGTCCCGTACCGCTGCGTGATCTCCCGGAGTCCCTCCAGGTATCCCTCCGCGGGCGGTACGCACCCCATGTTCCCGCACACCGGCTCGAGGATAACCGCGGCCATCTCCTCGCCTCGCTCCTCGAAGAGCTCCCACACGGCCTCCAGGTCATTGTACGGCAGGACGGCGGTATCTTTAGCGGCACCCTTCGTGACGCCGGGGCTGTCGGGGAGGCCGAGGGTCGCGACACCGGAGCCAGCCGCGACGAGCAGGGCGTCGCTGTGCCCGTGGTAGTTGCCATCGAACTTGAGGATACCTTCGCGGCCGGTGTACCCGCGGGCGACCCGGATGGCGCTCATCGTCGCCTCCGTGCCGGAGTTGGTCATCCGAACCATCTCCATCGAAGGCACTACGTTGCAGACGAGCTCGGCCAGCTCGACCTCCAGTTCCGTCGGCGCCCCGAACGTGGTCCCGTCCCGGACTGCCTTCTCCAGCGCCTCGACGACGCTCGGGTAAACGTGACCGAGGACGAGCGGACCGTAGCTCATGACGTAGTCGACGTAGGAGTTGCCGTCCACGTCGAAGATACGCGAACCCTCGCCACGCCGCATGAACACGGGGTCGCCTCCCACGGAGCGGAACGCCCGGACGGGGCTGTTTACCCCTCCGGGGAGACGATGCATCACCCGCTCCATCAAACGCGCCGAACGGTCCATGGCAAGCGCCGTTCTGGCGTCCTCTATGCTTTTGCCGCTACCTTGCAATCGAATGTGTCCCCTTCCGCGTATTTACGCGCATTCTATAACCAAACTACGCTCGAAGCCGGTGATAGCGCTTACCCGACAGCAGTCTCATTGGAGCCAGTGGGCGACATCCGGGGCTGACAAGAGATGATTCCCGCACATACGCCTCTAAGCCTCCTCACTGACCCGCTGAACAAGCCCCGCGAGGATGTCGGCTATCTGATGACGGTGACGAACCACAGTGTCGGGGTTAAGATGGTAGCCGCTAGCCCAATCCGGTTTGGCGGTTTCGACACCTGGCAACGCCGCGACCTTCGTCAAGTAGTCTTCTAAAGCTGGTACCGCTGCAGGTGTTTCCTGTGCACTTCCAGCATCGAAGCCCAAGGTGAGGTCAATCAAGCCCATCCATCCCGAGACGCCCGGCGGAAAGAGCCACGCGATGCTCAGAGGTTGTGAACGACCTGGGATCTGCAGCCGAATAGACGTACCAGCCGCGCCCCAGGGAAGCCGCAGGCCCAGTCCGCGGCAAGCCTCCAGCAACTCCTGTAGCGCCTCACAGTAGGCATCGTCCTCGATCTGCTCCAGAAATCGGCCTTCGTTGAGCGGCCCTTGTCTTGAGCCAGAACTCCATAGTTCCGGTTTCAGCACCGTCCTGGCCTCGAACGCGGAAAGGCCCTCTGCGGCGAAGCGCACGAGTTCGACAGCATAGAATCGTGCGGCAGGCGTTATGGCGTTGAGGTACTCGATTGTCCGTTCCATTGTGGGCGTAAAGCGTTGAGCGACGACAACATAATGGAAGGCGCCAGTATTTAGCTGCTCCGTGAGGCGCTCCCGAAACAGCGGCATTTCCTCCTCCGAGAGGTCCGTCCAGATTGCACGAGCCGCTTCATTGAGCGAAGCTTTTCCCTGAAGGCGATCATCGTCGCAGCGATCGCTTGAGAAGTAACGGTTGGCGACCGTACTCTCAAACTCCTCATACGACATTCGCCAGAGATCAGATCCATAATCTAGGAGTTGGGCCAGAACGTGGCGAAAGTCGGAGTTCTGAGGTCCGGTCTTAAACTCGATGAGGAGAAGTTCGCCGCTCCGAGCAACGCTCAGTAGGTCGACTGCACCAGAAGGAAGCGTTGTTTCTCGTCCGACAACCATCAGTGGACCGCTCATCTCGAACTCGTCAACCGGCAGCAAATCAGGTTTCTCTTTCATGATCTCCTGAAGCTGGGCTTCGTTATCTGCGAGAATCTCCGTCAGCACTGGTCGCGGTCCATCTTCCTGCTGTACCATTATCTTCCGCGCCACAGCTCACCTGCCAGTAGAAAGCACCAACCGCTACTCTGCCAGCCAGCGGGCGATGTCCGGGGCGTGGTAGGAGATGATGATCTCCGCCCCGGCCCGCTTTATCCCGGTGAGCGCCTCCAGGACAGCCCGCTCCTCGTCCAACCAGCCATTCTGGACCGCAGCCTTGAGCATCGAGTATTCGCCGCTCACGTTGTAGGCGGCGACGGGCAGGTCGGTCGTCTCGCGCACCCGGCGCACGACGTCGAGGTACGGCAGCGCGGGTTTTACCATTACCACGTCCGCGCCCTCTTCTACGTCCAACGCTACCTCGCGCAAAGCTTCGCGGGCGTTCGCGGGGTCCATCTGGTAACCGCGCCGGTCGCCGAACTGCGGCGCGCTCTCGGCGGCCTCGCGGAACGGGCCGTAGAAAGCCGAGGCGTACTTCGCGGAGTAGGCCATTATGGGCACGCCCTCGTGCCCCTCGCGATCGAGCTCGCTCCTCAGGGCCGCGACACGCCCGTCCATCATGTCCGACGGGGCGACGATATCCGCCCCGGCTTCGGCCTGGGAGGAAGCGGTGCGCGCGAGCAGTTCGACGCTTACGTCGTTCAGGATCTCACCGCGCTCCCTATCCACTACTCCGCAATGCCCGTGGCTCATGTACTCGCATAGACATACGTCGGTCACCACGAGCAGCTCCGGCAGTGCGTCCTTGATCGCGCGGGTAGCCAACTGCACCACACCCTCCGGATCGTACGCCCCGCTCGCCGCCTCGTCCTTCTCATCGGGTATGCCGAAGAGCAAGACGCCCGGGATGCCCAGATCATGCGCCCTCCTGGCCTCCTCGACGGCGTGATTGATGGAGAGCTGGAAGATGCCCGGCATCGAGGCTATGGGATTGCGGACGTCTTCGCCCGCGGTCACGAAGATTGGGTAGATAAAGTCACTTGGGGAGAGCTCCGTCTCGCGCACAAGGCCGCGCAGGCCAGCCGTGCGGCGCGTCCTTCGAAGCCTGTTTATGGGAAATGCGACGATATCACCCGCCTTTCTCGACCACGTCGCCGGCGGCGAAGAGGTCGACCACCGCGTCTACCAGTCCCAGTATAGTGTACTCGCCGGCTTCGACGTCCACCCCGATCCCGTACTTGCCGGCGGTCTCTGCGGTGATCGGCCCGATACACGCGACTCGCGTCCCGGAGAGGAGTCGCGCGGCATCCTCCTCGCCGAAGGCACGGACGAAGTTCTCCACCGTCGAGCTCGCGGTGAAGGTCACACAGTCGATCTCGCCGTTCTCGAGCAGCTCCTCCAGCCGCGTCTTACCCTTGCTCGAAGGCACGGACTCGTAGGCCGGCGGGACTACTACCTCGGCTCCGGCCTCACGGAGCTTCTCCGGCAGGATCTCGCGGGCCACCTTCGCCCGCGGGATCAAGACCCTCTTGCCCTCCAGAGAATCGCCCTCCAGTGCCCCGATCAGGGCTTCCGCCCTGTACTCCTCGGGCGTCACGTCCACCCGGAGCCCTGACTCTTCTACCTCCCGGGCCGTCGCCGGACCTATGGCCGCCACCTTCGCCCGCCGTGGCACCGCCCGGAGGTCCAGGCCGTGGTGCCGGAGGCGCTCCACGAACGCCTCGACGCCGTTCACGCTGGTAAAGACGATCCAGTCGAAGGAGTCGAGCTCCCGGATCGCCTCGTCCAGAGGACGAAAATCTTTGGGTGGCTGTATCTCGATGGTCGGGAACTCGAAGACCTCGGCCCCCAGCGCCTCTAGCTCGCGCGAGAGCTCACCGGCCTGGGCCCGCGCCCTGGTGACCACGACGCGCCGCCCGAAGAGCAGCCGCCTCTCGTACCAGTCCAGCCCCTCGTCACGCAGCGCCACCACGTTGCCCACCACCGTTATCGCCGGCGGCTTGAGGTTCGCCTCCGCGACCTTTTCGGCGATGTTCTCCAGCGTGCCGGTGACGGTCCTCTGATCGGAGCGGGTCCCCCATCGAACGCAGGCGGCCGGCGTTTCGGGGTCTCGGCCGGCGGAGATAAGTTCGGAGGAGATCTCCGCGAGCCTACCCACGCCCATGTACAACACGAGCGTTTCGGCGCCGTTGGCAAGCTTCTTCCAATCCACGTCCGATTCCCCCTTGGTCGGGTCCTCGTGACCGGTGACGAAGGCGACGCTCGTGGAGAGGCCACGATGCGTCACGGGAATTCCGGCGTAGGCGAGAGCCGCTATGCCGCTCGTGATACCGGGGACTACTTCGAAGGGTAGTCCGGCGCGGGTGAGGTCCAAAGCCTCCTCGCCGCCGCGACCGAAGACGTACGGGTCGCCGCCCTTCAGGCGCACCACCGTCTTTCCGGCGCGGCCCAGCTCCACGAGGAGCGCGTTGATCTCCTCTTGGGGCATCGAGGGCTCGCCGGGCTTCTTGCCGACGTAGATGAGCTCGGCGTCGGGGCGGGCGTGGGCGAGCAGGGCCTCGGGCGCGAGCCGGTCGTAGACGACCGCGTCTGCCTTTCGGAGGCATTCGACGCCCTTCACCGTGAAGAGACCCGGGTCGCCGGGGCCGCTCCCTACCAGGTAGATCACCTGCTCCTCACCTCCCGGATCTCCCCGAGCACCACCTCGGCCCCCTGCGCCAGGAGATCCCGCGCCAACCGCTCTCCGACCTTTTCTGGCTCCTCACCCACAGCCTCGCCCCGGTAGAGCAAAGCCCCGTCCGTAGACGCCACCAGGCCCCGGAGCCAGATCCTGTCGCCGTCCACCATCTCCCCCAACGCCCCGACCGGCACCCGGCAACCGCCCTCCAGGGTGTTCAACATAGCCCGCTCGGCGCGGACTGCCCGCGCGCTCGGCCCGTGAACCAGCGCCTCACGGATAGTCTCGCGCAGCGGGTGCTCCTCCAGCGTAGCGACGGCCAGAGACCCCTGGCCCACGGCTGGAAGCATCATCTCGGAGGGCATCACCGTGTGCGGGACGTCGAGACCAAGGCGGTCGAGACCGGCCCGCGCGAGAACCAGGGCGTCGGCCTGCCCCTCGCGCATCTTGCGGACGCGAGTGTCGACGTTGCCCCGGATCTCCACGGTCCGCAGGTCCGGGCGCCGGTGCAGGAGCTGGGCGCGGCGCCGGAGGCTGGAGGTGGCGACCACGGCCCCTTCCGGCAGGCCGTCCGCGTCGTAACCCTCGTCGGAGACAAGAGCGTCCCGTGGGTCGTGGCGTTCGGTGATCGCCGCGAGGACTATGCCCTCCGGAACCTCAGTCGGCACGTCCTTTGCGGAATGCACGGCCAGGTCGATCTCGCCGGCCAGGAGCGCCTCGTCGAGCTGGCGGGTGAAGACGTCGCGCTGGTCTATTACGGAGAGCGGCAGGTTCGGGTGGTGCTCGCTGGTAGTCTTGATGATCCTGACTTCGACTTCGAGGCCCGTCTCTCGCAGCCGTTCGGCGCAAGCGTTGGCCTGCGCCAGGGCGAGCTTCGAGCCCCGCGTCCCGAGGCTCACGGGCTCTCTAGGGTTCATGGCGAAGGAGAGCGGTCCTCGGGGCGGTGCAACCCTATCTCCAACCCTTCGAGGGCGAGGAGGCGACGCCGGACCTCGGCGCTCTCCACGGGAGAGCCGCTCTCTGCGAGGGCTTTGAGTTCCTGGATGGGACCGTGCAGCAGCTTGTTGACGAGGGTGTGGCTCATGCGCTCGACGGCCTCGGCCTCCTCGGGGGAGAGGTCCAACCTGTTCAGGGCGCGGGCGAGCTCGTGGCGCCGGACGCGCTCGGCCTCATTCCTGAGCTCCTTGATCAGGGGCACCACATGCAGCGTCGAGAGCCAACCCATGAACTCGAAGACGGCCGGCCCGATCATAGCCTCCCCCGCCGCCGCCGCCGCGCTCCGATCCTCCGAGTTGCGATCCACGACCGCCTGAAGATCATCCACGTCGTAGACGTAGGCCCGATCCAGATTCTGCACCACCGGATCCACGTCCCGCGGGACCGCAATGTCTATAAAGAACAGCGGCTCTTTCTTCCGGGCGAGCGCCCCGGCGACCAATTCGCTCCCGACGACCCACTCACCGGAACCCGTCGAGCTAACTACCACGTCGACGTTCGGTAGCTCCCCAGCCAGAGAGTCGAAGCCGACCGCCACACCCCCGACCCTCTCGGCGAGCATCGCGGCCCGTCCGGCGGTGCGGTTGGCGATCCTGAGCTCCTGTACCCCGCAACTCTTGAGGTGCTTGACGACGAGCTCGCTTATCTCGCCCGCCCCGAGGACCAGCGCCCTCCGCCCGCGGAGCGTCCCGAAGACCTCCTCGGCTAGCTTCACCGCGACGCGCGGCACGGAGAGGGAGCTGTCCCCGATCCCCGTCTCCGAGCGGACCTTCTTGCCGACCCGCAAGGAGGTGTGAAAGAGACGGTTCAGGATCGGACCCGCGCACAACTCCTCGGTCGCCGCCCGGTAAGCTTCGCGCACCTGGCCGAGGATCTGTCCCTCCCCCACCACCATCGAATCTAGAGAGGAAGCCACCCGGTACAGATGCCGCACGGCCTCGTCATCCGCGAGCCAGTACGAATGCTGCTCCAGGAAGTCTCGCTCGACGCCCTTCTCGGCGGCCAGAGCGTCGAAGAGCCGCCCCCGGGCGCCCTCATCCTCGACCACCGCGTAGAGCTCCGTCCGGTTGCAGGTCGAGACGAGCACGGCCTCGGCGACCGCCCCGTCCTCCTTGAGCCGCCGCAGGAACGAGCGGGCCGCGCACGGCGAGAAGGCTACCTTCTCCCGTATCTCTATAGGCGCCGAGCGGTGGCTCATCCCCGCAACCGCGATAAGCACTTCTCGACCACCTCCTCTAGCTCGTCCTCGGCCCTGCGCCCGTCCCGCCGCGCCTTATGGAGCGCCTCTACCACACCAGCCCATTCGTACCCGAAAACGTCCTCGAGCTCCCGCCGGATCCTCTGCGCCAGCGTGGGCGATGCCCCGCCGGTCGAGACCGCGACCTGCAATTGCCCGCGCCTCAAGGTCGAGGGCAACGCGAAATCTCCTTCGGAGGGCTCGTCCGCGACGTTTACCGGAACGCCCCTCTCTCGGGCCTCCCGGGCTACCGCCGCGTTGACCTCCCGGCGGTCCGTCGCCGCGAACGCCAGAAAAGCGCCTTCCAGATCACCCTCCCTGTACGGCCTCCGCCGCACCTCGACGGCCATGCTCGCCAGCTCTGGCCTCACGTCGGGCGATATCACCACGACCCTCGCCCTCGCCTGCAAGAGCTTCCTAGCCTTGCGGTTCGCGACCCCGCCGCCCCCGACGACGACGCAACGCTTGCCGTCGAGGTCGAGGAAAACGGGATAGAAAACAGTGCCTTCGTCCTCGATCTCCGTCTCCAGATCAACGTTCCGGGTTGGCGCAAAAGCTTAACATAGCCATCCCCTCGTATCTTTGCCTGACAAAGTGTTGCATGCCCGGCCGTCCCGCGTCGTGTAACCCTTCACGAAGGCCCCTCTTCCTTCGTCTTTTCGAGGAGCTTCACCTCCCCGATGATCATACCCTTATCGACCGCCTTGCACATGTCGTATAGGGTTAGAGCCGCAACGCTCACCGCCGTCAACGCCTCCATCTCGACGCCGGTCCGGTCGCTCGCGCGCGCCATCGCCAGGATTTCCACGCCCTCGTCTCTAACCGTGAACTCCAGATCTACTGCGGTGAGGTTCAACCCGTGGCACAGGGGGATCAGGTCCGGGGTCCGCTTGGCGGCCATGACCCCGGCGATCCTGGCCGTGTTGAGGGCGTCTCCCTTGGGGAGCGCTTTATCCCGCAGGAGCTCGACGGTTCCTGGAGACATCTCGACGCGGCCGCCGGCCGTGGCGGTTCGCCGGATCACCGCCTTCTCCCCTACGTCTACCATGCGGGCCGCGCCCTCCTTATCCAGATGCGAAAACTCCGCCATCCCTACGCCTCCGATCCTATACTGCCAGCCCGCGCACACCCAGACTCCTCCCCAAAGAGTACCCGGCCTCACAGGTATCACCAATCATCGCACGACCTATTCTACGCCCGCTGGCGCGGGTAGCGTTACCGGTCCTGAGCCAAGCCCCACCGCTCGCGGGAGACCATCATCGATGGAAGACCGGTTCGCACTCCGACCACGGACCGATCCGCTCTTCTCGCGCTTGACATGGCACCGGAATCGTCGCTAAACTTACTAGTGGTATTGTGTCCGCCGGACGGAGCGCGGGTCCGGAGGCGACACGGAGGGGGGAAATATGCGCGTTCGCCGTTGGGCTGCCTTCGCGGTCCCGTGCTTGGTCGTCAGCCTTTTTCTCGTGCTCGGCCCCGTTCACCTGCAGCAGGCCCGGGCCGCGGGTGTCGAAGAACAACGGCTTCTGGAGCTCATAAACGGGTACCGGCAGGAGAATGGAGTCGGCCCGCTAGTCCCGTCCGGGGTGCTGTCCATGTCTGCCGCGCGTCACTCGGAGGACATGGCGGCTCACGACTTTTTCTCTCACAGTACCAGGGAGAGTTCTTACTACCCTGGCGGGTCGAGTCCCGCCGAGCGCGCGGCGCGGGAGGGCTATCCCACTAACGTCTACACGGCCGAGAACATAGCCATGGGCCAGCAAACAGCCGAAGAGGTTTTCGAAGATTGGCGCGGTTCACCGGAACATAACGCCGCCATGCTCGGCGAGCAGTACACGGCTGCCGGCATAGGACAGGTTGATTATTATTGGACCGCGGACTTCGGCTCCGTTGCTGACACTCTGTCGGACCTCGAAACCCTCGAGCCGTACGCTGGGCGGATCGTCGGGTCGGCGACCGGGAAGCAGACCTCGACACCGCCATCCGCGGCCGAGCAAACGACCGGCGAACGGGAGGGTGACGAGCAACCCACCGGCGACGAACGAGCGCCGGAGGAGCAGGCGCAGCTCGAAGGGGACCAGCCCAAGGCCCAGGACATGACCGTAGAGAACGAGCCGGTGGCCGGCGAAACGACGACCACTGGACAGACCTCTACCCCGCGGCAGGCTACCGCGGGACTGACGCCAGACGAGGAGGCGCCGACCACAGGGGATACGCCCGACCCGAACGAAGAAACAACGTTCGGAACGGTCTCTTCCCCGCAACCTCCCGGAAGTACCGGCGCGGAGCAGTACGCCGTAGAGACGGCCCTGGCGGAGATCCTGAACGCCTCGGGCGAGGAGTTGGCGATCGGGGGCTTGGACGCCGGGACGACCGCGCAGGAGGCCGTCACCGAAGAGGGAGTCTCCCCCGTGGAGACCGAGGCCATAGAGACCGCCCTGGCTACACGAGAGGACGTCCCCGAAGACCTGGTCTGGCAGGCGCCTTCTGTTCCGGAGCAACCGACCGGGGGACCCGCTGCCGATCCTCCCCCCGCAGCGTTCGGCCTTGGATCCTCCGGCGGCGGAGGCGTTGCGGGCATCACACCCGTGGCGACGAAGGAGCTCCCCAAGACTAGCGACGCTTCGCCACTCACGCTGTTCTTGGGAGGCTTCCTGCTACTGTGCGGGTTCCTGGTCTTCGGGGCCGCCCGCAAGCAGAGAGGAAGTTAAGTCCGACCCGAGCCACGCGGTCGGCGGGGTCAGTCTGGCTTCGTGTACCCGGTGACGGGGTAAAATGCTTGTCGGCGGCGATCTTTGTGGGAGGGTGATAGGCTAGATGCAGATCCTCGACGAACGTTGGCGGCGGATCACCGACCGCGAGCGAGCCCTCCTCGAACGCCTGTCCGGCTTTCTCGAAGACTTTGGCTCCCCGTCGGACGACGTCTCGCTCGTGCGCCAGAAGCTCGTCGATATCGAGGAGCTATTCTTGCTCGTCATCGTCGGCGAGTTCAACTCCGGCAAGTCCGCGTTCATAAACGCCCTGCTCGGAGAAGACGAGCTCTCCCGGGAGGGCGTAACGCCGACGACCGACAGGATCACCGTCCTCAGGTACGGCGAACAACCCGCCGAGCGCGAGCGGCGCGAGGGCGTCCTCGAGAGGGAGTACCCGAACAACTTCTTGCGCGAGGTCGCCATCGTCGATACGCCGGGTACCAACGCCATCATCCGCCACCACGAGGAGCTCAGCCGCGGCTTCGTGCCCCGCTCGGACCTCGTCCTCTTCGTCACATCCTCGGACAGGCCCTTTACCGAATCCGAGCGTGAGTACCTGGAGCTGATCCGGGACTGGGGCAAGAAAATAGTCCTCGTCGTGAATAAGGTCGACCTCCTCCGCGAGGATGAGGACCGCGACAAAGTACGCCTCTTCGTCGAGGAGGGCGTCAACTCGATGCTGGGCCTCAAGCCCCCCATCTTCTTCGTCTCGGCTTACCTGGCCCGCAAGGCGAAGCTCGCCGATCCCGGCGTAGAGGCCGACGCCCTCATGGGTGCGAGCGGCTTCAAGGAGCTGGAGCAATACGTTAGGAACCTGTTGGACGAGGAGGGCCGGGTGCGATTGAAGCTGGAGAGCCCTCTGGGGGTCGTCGAGGAGCTCGTGAGGCGCTACGGGCTCGCGGTGGACGAGCGAGTAGGCCTGCTCGAGGACGACTTCAAGATGGCCGAGAACGTCGAGTCGCAGTTGGAGCTCTACAAGGAGGACATGAAGCGCGACTTCGAGGCGCGGATGTCCGAGATCGAGAACATCATCCTCACGATGAACGAGCGGGGCGACGAGTGGTTCGAGGAGAACATCCGCCTCGCGAACGTCCGCGAGCTGGTGCAGCGCAACAAGGTCCAGGATCGCTTCCAGAGAGAGGTCGTCGCCGACACCGAGAAGCTGATAGACGAGCGTGTCGAAGAGCTCATAGATTGGATGGTCGACCGGAACCTAAAGCAGTGGCGTGCGATCGTGGAGTACGTCAACCGCCGCAGGCAGGCGCAGTACGACGAGCACGTCATCGGCGAGGTCGGCGACAACTTCGAGTACAACCGCTCGCAACTCTTGCAGTCCGTCGGCAAGAACGCAACGGACGTCGTCCAGCGCTACGACCGCGAGTACGAGTCGCAGCAGCTCGCCCTCTCCTTGCAGGGCGCCGTCGCCCAGACGGCCGCGGTCGAGGTCGGAGCCTTGGGCCTCGGGGCGGCAGCGGTGGCGATAGCCACGACGGCGGCGGCGGACATAACAGGGATAACCGCGGCGCTCGTGATCGCTGGCTTCGGTCTCTTTATCCTGCCGAACCGGCGCCGCAAGGCGCGGGCCGAGTTCCGTGAAAAGACCGAGGCCTTGCGCGAGCGGTTGGGCGAGGTGGTGCGTCGCCAGTTCGAGACGGAGCTCGACCGTTCCGTCGAGAGGATGCGCGAGGCGGTAGCCCCCTACACCCGCTTTGTCCGCACCGAGCACGCCCGCATGACGGAGGCTCGCTCTAACCTGGCGGAGATAACCGGGGAGACCGAGGCCTTGCGAGCCGAGATCGGCGCGCCCGGGGTCAAGTCTCCCTAGCGCTCTCCGCGACGTTCCTCCGGACGCGGCTCGTGGCTCATATCCGGAGCGCCGGTGAAGCCGCCCGATCCCCCCTCCGAGAGCCGCTCGGGTTCCTCGACGTGCGCCAGGGCCCTGTCCAGCACCTCCGCGTCCACCGGATAGGGCAGATCCAGCCTCTCCGCGAGCGTCCGGTCGAGCTCCTCGTCCGGGAGGGAACGCACCTCTTCCACCATCTTCACCATCTCCGGCTCCTCGGTGTCCGCTATCCCGAGGTCGTTCACCATGAGGGCTATCAACTTGCGCTCTTTTGTTTGACGATCCGCCATCGCGTCCTCCTCGGCATCGGCTCTTGACGCTTCCAGTTCTTTCTCTAGCTCTGCGACGCGTGCTTCGAGTTCGGCGATCCGGGCGTTCTTCTCGCGGTTCTTCTCGCGCCAGCGGTTCCGGATCTTCTTCTCGAACGCGACCGAGTTCCTGAGCACCTCGCGGTACTCGGCCTCGATCCGGGCCCTCTCCTCTTCTACGCGCCGCTCCGCGTCCTTCAAGACGTTTGCAAGTTTAACAACCCCGAGGGTAGGAGCGGTACGGCTACTCGCCGGGGTTCAGGCCAGAATGCTCGGGAACACAACCGGCGACTCCTCAGGCTTCGAGGAACGGGATCAACTCCTTCGCCGTCTCTTCGGGACTCTCCTCGGCGAGGAAGTGGCCGGCGGGGAGCGCCCGGCCGCGTACATCGGAGGCGTACTCGCGCCAGACCTCCGTCACGTCGTAGAGCCTCTCGACGACGCCTTTCTCGCCCCAGAGCGCCAGGAGGGGATGCTCCACCTTGCGGTCCCGGTCTGCCTCGTCGTGGGTGAAGTCGATGGTGGCGGCGGCCCGGTAATCCTCGCAGCTCGCGTGGATGGTCTTCGGGTCGCGGAAGCAGCGCTCGTACTCGGCGTAGGCACGGGGGTCGAAGAGGTCGACGCCCGTCCCCCACCCGCCGAGCTTCTTGCGCAGGTAGTAGTCCGGGTCGGCCCCGATAAGGTGCTCCGGCAGGTCGTAGGGCTGGATAAGGAAGAACCAGTGATAGTAGGCCGTCGCAAGGTTCTTGTCCGCCGTCGCGAAGACGTAATGCGTGGGCACGATGTCCAGCACCGCGAGCTTCGTGATTCTTTCCGGGTGGTCCAGGGCCATCCGGTACGCGACGCGGCCGCCCCGATCGTGGCCGGCGACGGCGAAGGAGTCGAACCCCAACTCCCGCATGACCTCTACCTGATCCAGGGCCATAGCGCGCTTCGAGTAGCCGGCGTGGTCTTCTCCGCCCTCGGGTTTCGAGCTGTCCCCATAGCCCCTCAAGTCCGTCGCCACGATCGTGAAGGATCCGGCGAGGAGCGGCGCGACCAGGTGCCACATCGCGTGGGTCTGCGGGTAGCCGTGCAACAGCAACACCGGCTGCCCCTCTCCCCCACGAACACCCTCGATGGTCGCCCCCTCCGTCTCGACCCGAAACCGCTCGAAGCCCTCGAACATACTTTGAACCCTTTCTCAACGTAAAGGTACGGTTCCTGGAACCAGCATAACAGAGGGATGGCAAGCTCCTCGTCCAGAGAGGCAAACAAAGAAGAGGGGTAGCCTCAGTCCTCGCTACCTCTCCGGCGCCTCAAGCCGGCCTTCGTGCCCCCCGTGTCGGGCATTTACGTTCCTGGCGGCGGTTGGTGCTCTAACGTGACCGGGGCCGCTTTGTGTGCGGCCCCGGCTCTCTAGCTCTCTTACCTTCCGTTTGTGTGCGTCGCGCTACCGGTCGGGGGTGAAAGTCGTTCTGTCATCCCCGCCCGTGGACGTTCTGTCATCCCCGCCCGTGGAGCTACGGGGGGTCACCTCGTCGCTGCGGTTGTAGGCCTTCTGGAGGATGTCACGGGCCAGATCACGGCCCCCGATCCCGAACGCTAGGGCCGCGGCCAGCGCCACCGCGCCGAGCAGGATCAGGAACGTCGGCGCCGTCAGCTCGACCGCGATGTCCAGCTGTGTCAGCGCCGCGAAGACCGCGTAGACGATGATCGCGTACCGCGCCACGCTCGCCAGGAGTCCGCTCCCGGTCGCCCCACGCACTATCCCGGAGACGAAGTTGGCCAGCAGCGCTGCCAGGATCAGGATCAGGATCGCGGCGATTATGTTAGGTATGAAGGCTATGAGCTGCCCCAACACCTCCGAGACCTGCGGGATGCCCAACGCGTCCGCGGCCATCGTCAGGGCGATGATGAACACGAACCAGAACACCAGGCTACCGATCACGGTCGCCGGGGTGTAGTTGGTCTGGGCCCGGTCGAAGAACTGCTTTATGCCGCCGCGCTCCATCCAGCCGTCGAAGCCTACTCCTTGCAATACCCGGCCGACTATCGCCTGCAGGACTTTGGCGATTATGTAGCCGACGATGAGTATGATGATCGCGCCCACCAGTTGTGGCAGGAACGACAGGAACGTGCTGAGCGCGTTCTGTAGCGGTTGAACCAACGTTTCATTCATCTACTGATCTCTGCTCAAACACCTAAACCGCGAAGCCCGGTTGCCGGATGCAGCCGAGGATGACGTGCTTCTTGTGTCTCAACCGCTCCTTTGCCTTGCGTAGCTCGATCCTCAACTCTGCG
>JAIVIG010000399.1 GCA_020200675.1 Actinomycetota bacterium | reverse complement strand
GGCACGGTCCCTGGAGTGTCGGAGGATGAACGTCCTCGTCGGGCTGGAGATAGACGGCATGGGTAGGGAGGAGCAGCTCGAGCTTGCGAGGAAGAACGTCGGGTTTGCCGCCGACGAGGCCCGGGAGGCCGGCGTCGAGGTCGTGGTGGAGGCGTTGAGCACGTTCGACAATGGGCCGTACCTGTTGAGCACGACAGAGCAGGCGGCCGAGTTCGTAAGGAGCGTGGGTCGCGAGAACGTGGGGCTCCAGTACGACTCCTTCCAGATGCAGCGGATGGAGGGAAACCTGGCCGCCAACATAAGGGAGCACTTCGACATGATCGGGCACGTCCAGATCGCGGACTCGCCGGATCGCACGGAACCGGGGACGGGTGAGATCCACTACCCCTACGTCTTCGGCGTCCTGGAGGAGCTGGGCTACGACGGCTACGTAGGCCTCGAGTACGGCCCCTCGACGGAGGAGACCGAGGAGAGCCTGGGCTGGTTGCCCAGAGAGTTGCGCGGCAAGGACATCAAGGTTTCGGACCTGAATCTCTAGAAAGGGGAGGAGACGAAGATGGCCGAGAAGATAGGGTTCATAGGGTTGGGGGTCATGGGCAGACCGATGGCCCAGAACCTCATGGAGGCCGGCTACGAACTGGTGCTCTACAACCGCACCATAGAAAAGGCCGAGGAGATAGCCGGGAACGAAGCCACCGTGGTCGGGAGTCCTAAAGAGGTCGCCGAGTCGAGCGACATAGTCATCACCATGCTGCCGGCCGCGCCCGAGGTTCGAGAGGTCGTCGCCGGGAAGGACGGGGTGCTCGAGGGGATCAAGGAAGGCGCCCTACTCGTGGACATGAGTACCATATCGTCGACCGCGGCCGAGGAGCTCGGGGCGCAGATCAAGGAGCGCGGCGCTTCCATGCTCGACGCGCCGGTCCCCGGCGGGGACCCCGGGGAACAAGGGGGGACGCTCCAGAGGGCCCAAGAGGGGACGCTCCAGATCATGGTCGGCGGCAGCGAGGAGGACTTCGAGCGCGCGAAACCGCTGTTCGACGTGTTGGGAGAGAGCGTTGCCCACGTCGGTCCTTTGGGGGCGGGTCAGGTAAAGATGTTGCGGTTTCGGACTTGAGGCTTTGAGAGGAGACGAAGATGGCCGAGAAGGTAGGGTTCATAGGGTTGGGGATCATGGGCGGGCCGATGGCCCAGAACCTCATGGAGACCGGCTACGAGTTGGTGCTCTACAACCGCACCACGGAGAAGGCCGAGGAGATCGCTGACGATGGGGCGACCGTTGCGGAGAGCCCCAAAGAGGTCGCCGAGTCGTGCGATGTGGTTGTCCTCATGCTGCCGGACTCTCCGCAGGTCGAGGAGATCGTCGAGGGGGAAGACGGGGTGCTGGAGGGGCTCAAGGAAGGGGCCCTGATCGTGGACATGAGCACTATCTCGCCCGTGGTTACCCGGGAGCTCGCGGAGAAGATAGAGGAGCGCGGGGCTTCGATGCTCGACGCGCCGGTCTCGGGTGGGGAGCCGGGCGCGCAGCAGGGAACCCTCGCCATAATGGCGGGCGGCAGCGAGGAGGATTTCGAGCGGGCAAGGCCCTTGTTAGAGGTCATGGGCGACGCCATCACGCACGTTGGCCCCACGGGGGCCGGCCAGACGGCCAAGGCGGCCAACCAGATCGTGGTGGCCGTGACGCTGGAGGGGATCTCGGAGGCCCTCGTCCTCGCCTCCAAGGCCGGGGTCGCGCCCGAGAAGATCCTGGAGGCGATCTCCGGGGGGCTGGCGGGCAGCAACGTCATGGAGGCCAAAAAGGAGAATTTCCTCGAGCACGACTTCGAGCCGGGCTTTAGGGTAGACTTGCATCACAAGGATCTGGGGATAGCGCTCGCGACGGGCAGGGAATACGGGGTATCGTTGCCGGTCACGGCCATCGTGGACCAGATGTTGGAGTCATTGAAGACAAAGGGACGGGGCGATAGGGACCACTCGGCGATCCTGACCCTTATAGAGGATCAAGCACAGCACGAGCTAGGAGATGGGGTGGGCTAGTAGAGAGCCCTCCTCAAAGGAGGCAGAATGGAGCGCGACCGACTCATACGGACCATGGAGTCGATACTCGGGACGGAGGGGGTGGTCCACGAGCGCGAGCAACTCCGCTCTTACGAGTGCGACGGCCTGATGAACTACCGGGTCGTCCCGGACCTCGTGGTCCTGCCCGAGACCGCCGAGCACGTCCAGCAGATCGTCAGGACCTGTTACGAGGAGGGCATTCCATTCGTCGCTCGTGGCTCCGGGACCGGGCTCTCGGGCGGCGCGTTGCCCGTCCAGTCGGGCGTCCTGATCGTGCTCAGCAGGATGCGCAAGATCCTGGAGGTAGACATCCCCAACCAGCGCATCGTCGTCGAGCCGGGTGTGATCAACATCTGGGTCTCCCAGGAGGTCGCCGACGAGGGCTACTACTACGCGCCGGACCCGGCGAGCCAGGTCGTCTCCTCCATCGGCGGTAACCTCGCCGAGAACTCCGGCGGCGTCCACTGCCTGAAATACGGTTTTACGACGAACCACGTGATGGGCGCCGAGGTCGTACTCGCCGACGGGTCGGTCGTCCACATCGGCGGCGGCAAGGCGCCCGACGCCCCGGGCTACGAGCTTCTGGGGGCGTTCGTTGGCTCGGAGGGAACGCTCGGGATAGCGACCAAGATCACCTTGCGGCTCCTGCGCGTGCCGGAGGCGGTGCGGACCCTGCTCGCTGCGTTCGAGGACACCGAGGAGGCCGGGGGGGCCGTCTCGGGGATCATCGGGGGCGGCATCGTGCCGGCCGCGATAGAGATGATGGACGCCCTGTGCATCGAGGCGGTCGAGACCGCGGTTCACCCGGGCTTCCCCGAGGCCGGGGCCATACTCATCGTGGAGCTCGACGGGCCGGAGGCGGAGGTCGCGGACCAGTTCGACCGGGTCATAAAGGTCTGCGAGGAGAACAACGCCTCGGAGATCCGGATTGCCGAGGACGACGCCGAGCGGGCGCTCTTCTGGAAGGGGCGCAAGGCGGCGTTCGCGGCGATGGGTAGGATCGCCAACGACTACTACGTGCAGGACTCGGTCGTCCCGCGCACAGAGCTCGGGAACGTGCTCAAGAGGATCAGCGAGCTCGGCGAGGAGTACGGGATGCGCGTGGCGAACGTCTTCCACGCCGGCGACGGCAACCTCCACCCGCTGGTCCTCTACGACAACGACAATCCCGGGGAGGCCGAGCAGGCCGAGGAGCTGGCCGGGGAGATAGTCTTCGCGTGCCTGGATCATGGCGGCTCCCTGACCGGCGAGCACGGCATAGGCGTGGACAAGAAGAAGTACATGCCCAAGATGTTCACGCGGCGAACGCCCCGGCCCCTTCCACATGCACCCCATCCAGAGGGCCGGCCTGGCCGAGAACTTCTAAGGAGACCGCCGTGGACACCAGCACCAAGAACGTCTCCCTGGAAGACCTGCAGAAGATAGTCGGCGAGGAGCACGCCCACGAAGCGACCGAAGGGGACGTTGTGGACGGCGTCACCCCCTCCTTCGTAGCCGAGCCGGGCTCCACCGAGGAGATAAGCGAGTTGATGAAGCTCGCGAGCGAAGAGGGTCTTACGGCGGCGCCGCGGGGGAGCGGGACGAAGATGGACCTCGGCAACCCGCCGCGGGACCTGGATCTGATCGTGAGCATCGCGCGGATGAACGAGATCATAGAGCACACGCCCGGGGACCAGGTCGTCCGGGTCCAGGCCGGGCTGAAGCTGCAAGACCTCCAGGAGCAGCTCGCCGGCGCCGACCAGATGCTCGGCATCGACCCGCCGGAGACGAGAGCCGGGGCGACCGTGGGGGGCATCGTCGCGGCGAACTCCTCGGGGCCGCGCCGCTACAGCTACGGGACCGTGCGGGATCTGATCATCGGGATCACCGTCGTCCTCCCGGACGGCACGACCGCAAAGGCCGGTGGCAAGGTCGTCAAGAACGTGGCCGGCTACGACCTCTCGAAGCTGTTCACGGGCTCGCTCGGCACCCTGGGCGTCATAGCCACGTGCAACTTCCGGCTCCACCCGAAACCCGAGGCGGCCCGGACGGTCGCGGTGGAGCTGAGCAACACCCTCTCCGCCGGACAGGCAGCGCAAGCCATCGTACACGCCCAACTCGTCCCCAGCGCGTTGGAGCTGCACTGGAACGAGGAACAGAAATTGCTGAGCCTCCTCATCGAGGGGATACCACCAGGCGTCGAGGCGCAGGTGGAGACGGCTTCTTATCTTCTAAAAGGTTTCGGCGAGGTCCGGACGCTTTCGGACGAGGAGGTCGAAGATCTCGGTCCCCTGGACCCGCCGGGGGTCGGGGACGAGGAGGTGGCGATCCAGGTCTCCGCTCCCCCCGCGGAGCTGACGGGCGTCCTGGACTCGGTGCTCGGAGCGACGGAACGCAGGGGTGTTACCCCGCGCATCACGGGCCACGCCGGGACCGGCACCACTTACGTTGCCCTCTCCGGAGGAGACGAGGAGGCGCGGGTGCACGTCGTCGAGGAGCTACGGGAGATCTGGGTGAGGAGGGGCGGGAGCGTCGTTGTGCGCAAGGCCCCGCCTTCGACCAAGAGCAGGCTCGAGGCGTGGGGGCCGGCGGGAGACTACCTCGGCCTGCTGCGCCGGGTAAGAGACAAGTTCGATCCCGGGGGCAACCTCAACCCGGGCCGCTTTGTAGGAGGCATCTAGTGACCGAGCAGGATAGGCCGGACCCCCGGCAGTCGGGCAACCGCTACGACGCTACGGAAGGCACCGAGAGGCGAGACGACCAGTCGGGCACCGGCCGCGAGCAGGCGATGGCGGGAGCAATAGGCGCCGGTAGCCCCCAGGACATAGGCCAGGACTCGTTCTCGGCGACCACGGAATCGCTCCAACACACGATGGGCCACGACCGGCCCGAGAGCGGAAGCTACACCTTCCCGGCCTTCGACAGCCACCACCCGCCGGAGAAGGACCTCATAGACGACTGCGTCCACTGCGGCTTCTGCCTGCCGACCTGTCCGACGTACGTCCTCTTCGGCGAGGAGATGGACTCCCCGCGCGGGCGCATCTACTTGATGAACAAGGGCCTCAATGAAGAGGCTATGAACGACACGATGGTCCGCCACTGGGACCTGTGCCTTGGGTGCATGGCCTGCGTCACCTCCTGCCCCTCCGGCGTGCAGTACGACAAGCTCATAGAAGCCACGAGGGCCCAGGTCGAGCGGCGCTACGAGAGGCGGCCCGACGACAAGGCGTTCCGCGAGATGATCTTCCAGCTCTTCCCCTACCGCAAGCGCCTGCGCCTGGCCGCCGGACCCTTGCGACTCTACCAGCGCTTCGGCCTCGATAAGAAGCTCAAAAAGGCCGGCGTCATGAGCCGTCTCCCCGCCCGCATGAGGGCGATGGAGGCCCTCATGCCCAAGCTGAGTAAGAAGGAAGAGAAGATCCCGGAGTACACCTCCCCCACGGGCGAGCGCCGCAAGCGGGTCGGCGTCCTGATCGGCTGCGTCCAACAGGTCTTCTTCTCCCAGGTCAACTCCGCCACCGTCCGGGTACTCGCCGCCGAGGGCTGCGAGGTCGTAGCGCCCAAGAACCAGGGCTGCTGCGGCGCCCTCTCCACCCACGCCGGGCGCGAGGAGGAGTCGCTGAACTTCGCCCGCAAGACGATAGACACCTTCGAGAGGGAGAACCTCGACAACGTGGTCGTCAACGCCGCCGGGTGCGGCTCGACGATGAAGGAGTACGCGTACCTGTTGCGCGACGACCCCGAGTACGCCGAGAGGGCCAAGAAGTTCTCGTCGAAGGTCAAGGACGTCTCGGAGTTCTTGCAGGAGATTGGGCCGGTCGCCGAGCGGCATCCGCTGCCGGTGGCGGCGGCGTACCACGACGCGTGCCACCTGGCGCACGCGCAGGGGGTCCGCCAGCAGCCGAGGAAGAACCTGAAGGCCATACCGGGCATGGAGGTCAAGGAGATCAAAGAAGCCGAAGTCTGCTGCGGGTCGGCCGGCATCTACAACATGGTCGAGCCCGAGCCCGCGGAAGAGTTGGGCGAGCGCAAGGCGAAGAACGTCCTCAATACGGGGGCGCGCATGATCATCACCTCCAACCCCGGCTGCATGCTCCAGATACAGGCCTCCCTCAAGAGGCTGGGACACGAGATGCACATGGCCCACCCGATGGAGGTAGTAGACGCCTCCATCCGCGGCGAGCCGGTCGAAAGCCTCTTCCGGTAGCAGGGGTAAGAGGTGAGGGTCTCCCGCTCTGTGCTGGCCGTCCCCGCCTCCAAGTGGAAGATGGTCGAACGTGGTCCGTCCTCCGGGGCGGACCTCTTCTTTCTCGACCTCGAAGACGCCGTCGCCCCGAACGAGAAGGCCGCGGCCCGCGAGAACGTCGTTCGGGCGATAAAGGAGCTCGACTGGCAGGGAAGACCGGCCTTCTACCGCATGAACTCGCTCGACACCCCGTACTGGTATAGAGACGTGATCGAGGTGGTCGAGGAAGCGGGGGAGGGGCTAGGCCTGATCCTGGTCCCCAAAGTCGAACGCCCCGAAGACTTGCACACGCTGGACACCCTGCTCCAGGGCGTCGAGGCGAACGCCGGCCTGGAGCCGGGCAAGGTAAAGCTCGAAGCGCAGATAGAAACCGCCCTCGGCCTCGCCAACATAGACGCCATAGCCCGAGCGACGGATCGCCTCGAAGCCCTCGTCTTCGGTCCCGGGGACTACGCCGCGAGCATCCGGATGCCGCAGACCAGCATCGGCACGATGGACGAGTGGGACGAGGCGTACCCCGGCCACCGCATGGGCTACATCATGCAGCGTATCGTCGTTGCGGCCCGAATAGGCGGCCTGCGCGCCGTAGACGGTCCCGTCGCCGACTACCGGGACGAGGAGGGCCTGCGCAAGAGCTGCCTCGTGGCTCGTTCTTTGGGCTTCGACGGCAAGTGGTGCATTCATCCGGGCCAGGTCGAGACCGTCAACGAGGCCTTCTCGCCCACTGAGAGGGAGACCGAATGGGCCACAAAGGTCGTTAGCGCCTACGAGGAGGCAAACGCCGCCGGGAGCGGTTCGATCAGCGTAGACGGCCAGATGGTCGACGCCGCCTCCATAAAGATGGCACGGAACACGTTGGACCTCGCTCGCGGGGCGGGGATGGTTTAGGGGCGGTCTGTCAACGTAGTTCCTCGACGATTGCCCCTGGGGTACCTTCGGGTACCTTTTGGTCCTGACAGCGGTACCCGTAAGAGTTGATCCACGTGTTAGCCTCTGGTCATGAAACCGTATTCGAAGGATCTGAGACTCAGGGTGCTCGTCGCCGTCGATGCTGGAAATCCCAGAGAGGAAGTA
>JAIVIG010000146.1:4023-6520 GCA_020200675.1 Actinomycetota bacterium | reverse complement strand
CTGGTGGGCGGCGACGGCTACCTGGGCCAGTCCATCGTGGACCTCGTAAGCGACGCGCCGCCGCTCTTCCTCCTGAGCCACGAAGAGCTTGCCGACCAAGCCCTCGAGCCGCTTTTCGCGCTCGGCGAGCTCTTCGTAGAGCAGGGCGTTCTCCAGCGCGCTCGCAGCCTGAGCGGCCAAACTGTTAAGTATACCGACCGCGTCTCCATCGCCAAGAGACTCCGGACCGTAGGCCTCAAGTACGCCGGTGAGTCGTTCCCGCATCCGCAGCGGCAGGCACATACCCGCCAGGTGCTCGGTCTCCGGCCCCTCCTGATGTCGTAGCCAGAACACCTGGTGCTCTCCGGTCTCCAACACCGTCCGGCGTGCGTCCTCGGCCTCCGGGGCGAAGCGTGCTCGCTTCCAAAGCCTCTCGATCCCGGCCGCGCGCCACACGCGCATCTGCCCACGCTCATCCTCCCTACTGATAACCGCTGCGGTGAGACCGGAGACGCCGCGCATGATCTCCAGCAGCCTCGAGGCGATCTCCTCCGACTCCAAGGTGGAGCCAAGGATCTGGCCGGCTTCGCGCAGGGCTAGTAGTGTGCCCAAGCTGCGCTTGAGGTCCTCCTCGATCCGTTTGCGTTCGGTAACGTCGTGGGCAACTACACACATGACGTTCTTGCCGCTGTAGGAGACGACGCTAGCGCTGACCTCGACGTTTATCAGTGAGCTGTCCTTACGACGGTATTTTCTCTCGCCCAAGAAAGCGTGTCCTTCTTTCAGGATACGCTGAGCATTCCAGTCTATGCTCTCCCCATCGTGGTCGATAAAGTCGTACAGTGTTAGATTCTGGAGCTCTTCGGCGGAGTAGCCGAGCGACCGGTGAAATGTACTGTTGGCTTCGAGGACGCGCCTGGTCTCGACGTCTACAAGGAAGATGTTCTCCGCCGCCTGCTCGAGCACGTTACGGTAGAGTTCTTCGCTCTGGCGCAGTTCCTTCTCAGCCTGCTTGCGCTCGGTGACGTCCCGGGCATTGACCACTACCTCGCCCGCGCCGTTGCCATCCGACAGGCCGCGGATCACGGCTTCCAACAAGCGCCAGGAGCCGTCCGAGCTACGGAACCGGAACTCTGTAGTCGACGGAACACTCGGGTCTCTTAGGACCTCGCCGGTAACGCTCGCCAACCGCTCAAGATCGTCCCGATGTACGTAGTCGAAGGCGTTCTGTCCGATCAACTCTTCGGGTTGGTACCCTAGGACCCTCTCTATCGCCGGGCTTTCGTAGCGTATGGTACCGTCGGACTCGAGGATCGTAATAATATCTGCGGCGTGCTGGACGAGCGAGCGGAAACGCTCCTCGTTCTCGTACGAGTCCTCCTCGACCCTTTTGCGCTCGGTAATGTCTTGCACTAAGCCCTCGAAGCCCGCTATCTCGCCGGCTTCGTCGTAGATAACGCGGGCGTTCACCGAGACCCAGATGACGCTACCGTCTTTGCGCAGCGTTCGAACCTCAAAACCCGAAACGCTACCGTGGCGTCTAGCCTGCTCGAAAAACTCCTCTCGTCGGTCGGGCTCGGCGTAGATTTCGTGTGCAATGTCCGTGATAGAAGTGATGAGCTCCTCGGGCGAAGGGTAGCCCAAGATACGAGCCAGCGCGGGGTTGGCGAGCCTTATGCGCCCCTCAGTAGTGCTTTGAAAGATTCCTTCGACGGCGTTCTCGAAGAGGTTGCGGTACTTCACCTCGGCCTCGTTGAGCGCCTTCTCCGCCAGCTTCTTCTTGCGTCGATTCTCAGCCTCACGTAGCTCTCGCTCAATCGCCGGCATCAGGCGAGCCAGATCATCCTTCGAAACGTAGTCACGCGCCCCGTCTTTCATGAGCGCCACCGCCACATCCCCACTGATCTCACCAGAGACCACTATGAGCGGTAGGTCGATCCCCCTCTGTCGCAGCAACACCAACGCACCCGTTGCGCTGAAGAGCGACGCATGATGATCGGCAAGTACCAGGTCCCACGACTCTCGGGCTAAAGCCTCCTCCATCTCCCCCAGAGTCTGGACCTGCTCATAAAGTGCCTCGTAGCCACCGCACTTGAGCTCATCCAAGAGCAGTAGAACGTCGTCCTCGGAGCTCCCGACGATCAGCACCCGCAACGGCGTGCGTTTCCCTGAGCGAGGCGCTTCGTGCTTCGCGTCGTGCCCAGCGTCGCCGAACAAGGAGCGCGACGGACGTTCGGGGGGAGCAGTCATTTCGCCTTGGCTTCCTCTTCGCGTAGCGCTGCGAGGTCGAATCCTAGGCCATGTACGCCTGGGCGCAGGGAGAAGGCCCTTCCTAGGAGCCTCAGATCTCTTCGGATCTTGAGCCTCTCTCGAACCGAGAACGCAACCATCCTCTGCGGCCCAGCTTCACTCAAAGCCCCGGCTTTCTCAACTGAAGAGTTCAAGTTCAGGTGCTTCCCGCTCAGGACGTAGTTAGACACTACGTTATATAGCCTCCCGTCTGCAGCAACTCCTATAA
>JAIVIG010000146.1:0-4008 GCA_020200675.1 Actinomycetota bacterium | reverse complement strand
AGGCCGCCCAGAGCCTCGCGGACTGCGAGCTCCGAAGCTTGAGGGTACCGTTCTCTGCTTGGGCGATCTGGAATTACAACGGTTTGATGGACACTTTTTCACTTTAGGCCACTCTCACCTCCTCCACGATGGCTCGCTCGTAGTCGGCCGGACTCATGTAGCCGATCGAAGAGTGCCTCCTGGTGGGGTTGTAGAAGCCCTCGATGTAGTCGAAGACGGCCGTCCTCGCCGCTTCCCTGGTGGGGAACAGACGGTCGGGCATCTCGGCCTTGAGCGTGGAGACGAAGCTCTCGGCCATGGCGTTGTCCAGGGCTGATCCTACCCTCCCCATCGAAGGGAAGACGCCCGCCTCCTTCAGGCGTTCGCCGAAGGAGAGAGCCGTATACTGCGAGCCTCTATCGGAGTGGTGGATCACTCCCGAAGGAGGTGGGCGTCTTCTGCACAGAGCCATCTGAAGGGCGTCCGTGACCAGCTCGGTCCTGAGATGGTTGGCCATCGACCAGCCGACTACCCTGCGGCTGCAAGCGTCGAGGATAAACGAGAGGTAGAGGAAGCCTTCCCTGGTAGGGACATACGTTATGTCGGCCAGCCAGAGCCGATCGGGGAACGCGGCGAGAAAGCGGCGATCCACGAGGTCGGGGGCGGCGGGCGAGAAACGATCATCCCGGCGGGTGGTCGACCTCCTGCGGCGTCGTCCACGCATGCAGCCGCGGAGGCCGGCCTCCCTCATCAGTCGAGCCACCCTCCTTCGGCCGCACTCGACGCCCAGAGAGCGCAGTTCGGCGTGTATGCGTGGATAGCCGTAGGTGCGGCGGCTGCGCTCGTGAATCTCTTCGATTCTTCCGGTGAGGGCCGAGTCCTCCACCGATCTCCTCGACGGCGGCCTCCGACCCCAGGCGTAGTAGCCTGATCGGGAAACCCCCAAAACCCAGCACAACAGCGAGATCGGATACTCTGCCTTCTCCGCGTCGATGAACCGAAAGAGGCTCACCGGATCCCGTCTTCCCGAGCGAAGAAGGCCGTTGCTTTTCTTAGGATCTCCTTCTCCTGCCTAAGGACCTTGTTCTCGCGCCTTAGCCTGGCGAACTCCTCTCGCTCCTCGGTGGTGAGCCCTTCGCGCTCTCCCTCGTCGATCTCTTGCTGTTTTCTCCAGTTCCTCAAAGTCTGCTCGGAGACATCGAGTTCACGGGAGATCTGAGCCAGGGGCTTTCCAGAGGAGCGCATGAGCCTCACGGCCTCCTCCTTGAACTCTGGTGGATACGGTGGTCTGGTTGGTGGCACCCGAACAACTCCTTTCAGAGAGTCTTCATCCTACAGCCTTCAGGTGTCCACCTAACCGTATCAATCCCAAACCGTAGACGTAGCAGGGTAATTCGCTAATTGGCTCGAATTACCTCAATGCTCGGAAGTGTCGGCTTCCTCGTTAGCCTCCTTGCTATCATGTACCACGCTTGATCGCTCCCATGAACGTGGGTTGCACTCCGCATCGCTTCGGTGCATCCGTCCCTATCGAATCGTTGTCGGCGTCCCCGATGTCGCTAAGCATCCTCCCCTCGTACGTCGTCCGGATGCGTCATCTCGTTCTCTTTGCTCCGCCTGGCAAGTATCGCCTCCTGGATCTTGCGGTTGTATCTCAGAGTCCTGTAGGCAGCGTGTAGCTCCCGCTTTACAGTGCCCTCCGGAAGCGAGAGCCTCTTTGCCACTTGGGCGTCGCTGAGGGCATTTCTTGCTACCAGCTCCAGGACCTCTCGCTGTCGAGGGGTTAGATCCATCGTGGCTGCCCCGCCTCCCGCTGACGCTTCTGCCAGGTCTTCTAGGAGCCCCTCGGGGATCACAACCTCTCCTTGCGAGGCCGAAGCTAGGGCACGTACGAGCTGCTCGGCGCTCATGCCGCCGAGCAGCAGGCCGTGGGCCCCTTCTCTAAGCGCTCTGCGGGCGAGCGGTAGGAGGAGTTCCTCGGACGAGGAGTCCGAGAAGACCAGAAGCGGGACACCCGGAGCCAAGGAGCGGAGACGCCTAAGCTCCGAGCCAACATCTTGGTCGTTCGGGCAGAGGACGATGGAGGAAGGCCTCCTCCCCGCTGAGTATTCTCGCTTCATGTGGACTGCTTCTTGAGCCTTTGGCCCTAGAGCCTCTTTAAGCGAGCGGGGCGGCGCTGCTTGTTGGGTGCACTCGATCCATACCCTGAAGTCCGGAGGATCGGGCGTCATGGGCTGGTCCCTCTTGGGCTGGTCCCTCTCGGTCTTTTCCGTCATCGTCACCCACCGACCCTTCGGTTGGGCCGTACGTTAGGACGTCCTGACGGCGGACGCCTTACCGGCGTGGACGGCGCCTGTTCAGGATCCTCGGTCTTGGTGGGGCTGTGGGTGAGGTCGTTGGCGGGGCTGTGACCGTGCTCGTTTGTGGGAGATGGGTTTTGTGGGTCGTCGGGACCACCACGAAGGGCATAGTTCGCATAGTAACCCTGGTACATCCCCCAAGCCTCCGGCTCCCTGACGCCGCGGTTCATGGGCAGTCTCCACACTATTAGGATCGCTACGAGTAGCGTCAGCGCCATGATCCCCAGCCCGAGCAGCCGCCGGCCTTCAGCGTTGTACCAGGTAGGGGACTCTGCTCCCACGGATGCTGCTGTAGGGGCATCCCCAGGGGCATCCGCAGGTGCACCTGCGGGTGCAGGCTCCTTCTCCTCTTCCTGTGGCAAATCGGGCAGCGAGACCGTATCGCTAGCCGTATCGCTAGCCGTCTCGGGCGCCGTCTCGGGTGCTGGCTCTACCATCGCTGGCTCTACACTCACCGGCTCTGTGGTTGCCTGAACAGGTGCCTCCTGTGCAGGAGGCGTGCGCACCGTCGATGGCTCAGGCGCAGCTGCGGCCTCAGCCATCGTCGTCATAGCCGGCTCGCTCGCAGCAGGCTCCAGCATGAGCTCCTGGCCCACCAAGACCAGGTTCGGGTTGCCCCCCACACGGTCTTGGTTAAGCTCGAAGATCCGCTTGACCTCGCTCGCTACCTGCGCTGCACTCGCGTTAGGGCCAAGCCGCTCCTGGCTTATAGACCACAAAGATTCGCCAGGCTCTACTACTGCCGTCTGTGCCGGTACCGGCTGTGCCTGCACAGGCTGTGGGGATAGGGCGACATTCGGGTTCGTACTTTGGGCGTCTTCCGCCGGGGCCACCACATCCTGGGCCTCGGCCATGCTGGGGAGCAAGAACAGGGCTGATACCACCAACGCCACCAACAGCGCGACGTCGTGCACCCTGATGCTCCGCTTTAGCCTTGTACTCAAGGTACTCAAGGCGTTTCCTCCTCACCAAAAGAAAGGTGTGCATTACTCTCCTGCCCCACAAGAAAAATGGGGGCAGGTCAGCAACCTTTTAGAGGCACGCCTCTATCTCTAGGAAAAAGGGCGCACCTCTAGTGAGGAGGGAGTTAGCCTGGGAGTTCGGTTACCAGCCTGGGAGAAGAAACGAGCCTGAAGCCTTCACGCGGGGAAACCGACGACCCGCCGATCCACGAGAGGGTGTAAAGCAGCGCCAGGACGGCCAAAAGCTCGAGGCCGATCCCCATGCCCGAGCCACCCCTGAAGGTGCTACCCACAGGCGGCGTGCCCGAAGGGAACTCTGAGGGGAAGAGCGGGTTCGGCATCCGGGGTGGGATGTCCTTCAACGCTGCCGCCGCGAGGGCCGCCAGCGAGTGCCCGCTGAAGAGCAGTGAGGTATCGAACAGGGGAGGGTGAGATCCCAGGGGTCCGTCGGTCTTGGCAACCTGAGTTTCTGCCACCGAGCTGCTGTAAGAAGCGCCTTCGAGGAGCGGCGGCTGCAGACTCTGAGCGACGATCGCCGTTGGGGAGATCGGCTCTGGGATAGAAGCGGTCACGGGCTCGGTGATCTGCGGGGTTGCCGCTCCGAGGACCGGCGTCAGGGGATTTGTAACCGGCGTCAGCGGGTCGCTCGTGATCGGGTTAGGGACTACGGTCGTCGGGTCGGGGACTACGGTCGTCGGGTTAGGAAC
>JAIVIG010000398.1 GCA_020200675.1 Actinomycetota bacterium | reverse complement strand
TTGCTAGAGCATATGGAGCAGGGCGACGAGCGGCCGGACGACCCCACGCCCCGGGAGCTGGAGGTGCTCACCCTCCTCGCCCGCGGCCTCAAGAACGCGGAGATCGCCGCCGCGCTGTTCATCAGCGAGCGGACCGTCAAGTTCCACGTGAGTTCCATACTCGCCAAGCTCGGCGCCGAGAACCGTACGGAGGCGGCCAGGATCGCCGTCCGCCGCGGCCTCATCGAACCTTCGTAATCCTGTACGAAAGTACAGGTCGAAATCCCGTCCTACGGACGATCACGTGCGCCTCCCCGTAGGTTACATTCTATTCAAGAGAACCGACCGGAGGAGCAATCATGACCGAGAACCTTTCCAGGACCGCATTGATCACCGGCGCCTCGCGGGGTCTCGGCCTCGCGCTCGCCCGGAGGCTCGCGGGAGAGGGGTGGACCCTGATCATCGACGCCCGCGGCGAAAGAGACCTCGAAGCCGTCCGCGCAGAGCTGGCGGAGCAAACCCGCGTCGTCGCCACCCCCGGCGACGTGAGGAACGAGGAACACCGCCGGGATCTCGCCGATGCAGCGCGGGATGCCGGCGGCCTGGACGCCCTCGTCAACAACGCGAGCGTCCTCGGCCCCAGTCCGCAGCCAGAGCTGCTCGACTACCCACTCGACGTGCTGGAGGAGGTTTACCGCGCCAACACGATCGCGCCGCTCGCCCTGATCCAGGCGGTCCGGCAAGAACTCAAGCCCGGAGCCCGAATACTCAACGTGACCAGCGATGCCGCCGTGGAGCCCTATGAGGGCTGGGGCGGCTACGGCTCGAGCAAGGCCGCCCTCGAGCAGCTCTCCAATATTCTCGCCGCAGAGAATCCGGATCTGCGCGTTTACTGGACCGACCCCGGCGACATGCGGACGCGGATGCAGCAGGAAGCATTTCCCGACGAGGACATAAGCGACCGTCCGTTGCCGGAGGAGAGCGTGCCGGGGCTGATCGAGCTGCTGACCGGCGACCTGTCCAGCGGGCGCTACGAAGCCCGAGCCCTGATCCACGCCAACGAAGGATGAACTGTTGAACGTAGAACATCTTTTCACCGAACAACGTAACGAACTACAAAAGCTCTCCTCGCTCGACTTCGAGCTGCCGCCGGAGCTGGAGGCCGGCGAGCCGCCGGAGGCCCGGGGTCTGGAGCGCGACGAGGTGCGTCTGATGGTCTCTTACGGGAGCCATGACCGCGTGGTCCACTCCAGGTTCCGGGATCTCGAAGACTTCCTCGATGCCGGGGACGTGCTGGTGATCAACACCAGCGGCACGATGAACGCCGCGCTCGAGGCGGAGCGCGAGGACGGCACGAAGCTGGAGCTACACCTCTCCACCCACCTGCCGGCAGGAATCTGGATCGTTGAGCTGCGCCGGCCCACCGGCAGTACCACGGAACCTTTCCGCCTCGCCACCCCCGGCGAGACGCTGCGCCTGCCGGAAGGGGCCACGGCGACGCTCCACACCCCTTACCCCGGCGATACTGCCCGAAGCGGGGGTTCGCGGTTGTGGATCTCGACTCTGGAGTTGCCCTATCCGCTGGACGAGTACCTCGACCGGCACGGGTTCCCGATCCGCTACGGTTACGTCAGGGAAAGCTGGCCGGTAAGCTATTATCAGACAGTCTATGCCACGGAGACGGGGAGCGCGGAGATGCCCTCGGCCGGGCGGGCGTTCACGCCTGAGCTCATCACGCGCCTCATCTCCCGCGGCGTGCAGTTCGCGCCCCTGATCCTGCACACCGGCGTCGCAAGCCTCGAGGACGACGAACCACCCTACGAGGAGTTCTACCGCCTCCCGCCCGACACCGCCCGCCTGGTGAACGCGGCGCGCGCGGGGGGCCGGCGCGTCATCGCGGTCGGGACGACGGCCGTGCGGGCGCTCGAAAGCGTGACGGACGAGGAAGGCATCACGCACCCCGGCGAGGGCTGGACCCGGCTGGTCGTCACGCCCGGGCGCGGCATCCGGTCCGTGAGCGCGATGCTCACCGGCCTGCACGAGCCACGCTCGAGCCACCTGGCCATGCTCGAAGCGCTCGCCGGACGCGAGCATCTCCGGGTCACGTACGGCGAGGCTCTGCGGGAGGGCTACCTCTGGCACGAGTTCGGCGACCTGCACCTGATCCTGGCCGATCAAGAGGCTGCGGCATAGTTCCCGAGAACTGCTCTGGTGCACCGAACGCTGAGGGCCAGTCATTGATCTCTGGATCGCCTTCTCCGAGGTGATCATCATCGTAATGCGGCTAATACGACGAGCCTGGACCCACTACCGTTGGGAGGGTCGGCCCAGCCACCGACCATGACCTATTGGCGGAAGCTCCAAGCCGAAAACGAGTAAACTTGAAACGCGTTGCACTATTCGGTACAGTGCCCACACTGCCCCGAAACGAAATAAAATGGGATCCAGGAACTGGAAAGGGAGCAGGGGAAGGAGACTTATAGTGCAAAGACCGGCAAATCTAGGTATAGACCCCCTGGTGTTCTGGATCTCGGTCGTCATCTCGGTGGCGTTCGTTGCGTGGGGAGTGCTCGCCACGGACAATCTCTCCACCGTCACCGGGGCGGTTCTGGGCTTCGTGATCGCCAACTTCGGCTGGGTGTTCATTCTGTCGTCTTTCGGCTTTCTGGCTTTCTCGGTCTATCTGGCCCTCAGCCGCTACGGCAAGATCCGTCTGGGCGGGGAGGACGAGCGGCCAGAGTTCCGCACGGTTTCGTGGATCGCCATGATGTTCAGCGCGGGAATGGGCATAGGGCTGATGTTCTTCGGGGTTGCGGAGCCCATCTACCATCTGGGCGCCCCTCCGCACGGGCTGGCGAAGGCCAACACGCAGGACGCGGCCCTGCTGGCCATGGAGACCTCCTACTTCCACTGGGCGTTCCACCCGTGGGCGATGTATGCCGTGGTGGGTCTTGCCCTCGCCTACTTCACCTTCCGCAAGGGCATGCCCAATCTGATCAGCTCGGCGTTCTACCCGCTTCTGGGTGAGAGGGTCAACGGGCCCATAGGCAGGACCATAGACATCCTGGCGATCTTCGCCACCCTGTTCGGGTCGGCCACCTCTCTGGGCTTGGGCGCCTTGCAGATCAACGGCGGGCTCAATTATCTGTGGGATGTCCCGAACTCGGTCACGGTGGCGATCATAGTCATCGCGGTCTTGACGGTGGCTTTCGTGGTCTCTGCGATCTCGGGTGTGCACCGCGGGATCCAGTGGCTCTCCAACACCAACATGGTTCTGGCCGTGCTCCTGCTCTTGTTTTTGTTCGTCGTCGGGCCCACGGTGTTTATCCTCAACACTTTCACCGAGGCGCTGGGCGGGTATTTCGCCAGCCTCATCCCGATGAGCTTCAGGACCGCCGCCTTCAGCGACGACGCGTGGCTGGCGAGCTGGACTATCTTCTACTGGGCGTGGTGGATCTCCTGGGCGCCGTTCGTGGGGACCTTCATAGCCCGCATCTCCAGAGGCCGCACCATAAGGGAGTTCGTCGTCGGGGTGATCCTGATCCCGAGCGTGGTCAGCTTCGTCTGGTTCGCCATCCTCGGCGGAACCGCCCTCAACCTGGAGCTCACCGGAGCGGGCGTCATCTCCGAGGCCGTGAACGAGGGCCTGGAGAACGCGTTGTTCGCTACCCTGGGCCAGTTCCCGCTGGCCGGCCTGATGTCGGTGATAGCGATCGTGCTGGTCGCGCTCTTCTTCATCAGCGGGGCCGACGCGGCATCGGTGGTGATGGGCATGCTGTCCTCGAAGGGCAACATCAATCCCAGCAGGGCGTGGTACCTGGACGTGCGGCGCCGGAGCCGGGCAGGGCGATGTCCCAGCCCAGCGGAGCTCCCGCTCCGCAGCAGATGAGCGCGGAGAATCCCCAAGAACGCGGGCAGTAGCGCGGCTAACGAGCTCTATGTAGATCTGAAGCGTGTTGAAAACATTCGGGCGGGCGGCCGAAGCCACCCGCCCGCCTTACTTAACTACGGAGGTATTCGGCATGAAAGAGGAGCGGGTACCGCAGGCCTGGATCGGACAGGACGTGATACTTTGCAGAACGGGCACCGAGGACTGGGAGTTGGTAACCCTCAGGGAGGTGAGCGAGTTGGGACTCGCTTACGCGTACAAAACGGGCGAGGTGGAGGGCCAGCCGGTCTTCGTTCCCTGGAACTCGGTAAGCTGGATGCGGCCTCCCATACCCGAGGATCTGGAAACTTCGGAGACCGAGGCCGAATGACGCTGCCAGAGTAAGATCGATCCCATCGAGGCACAAAGGAGGGAGAATGGGCAGGAGGCGCAATCCGTTCCGGGGGCTTATGGACCATATGAGCGAGATGAGCCGGATGCGGGAGTACATCGAGTCCGGGGGGCAAGGGCACGAAGATCAGCGGAGGACCCACGCCACCGCCTGGATACCGACCACCGACATATTCGCCAGGGGTGACGATCTGGTGATCCGGTGCGAGCTCGCCGGCGTGCAACGGGACGACGTAGACATCACGCTCTCCAACGACGTGTTGGCCATATCCGGGGAGCGCACCAGCGGGCTTAACGAGGAAAAACTAGCCTATTACACTCGAGAGCGCTCCTTTGGCCACTTCAGGCGCAGCATCGCTCTGCCCGAAGGCGTAGATGGGAGCAAGGTAAGCGCCTCCTTCGAGGATGGGTTGCTGGAGATCACCATAGAAGGTGGAGCAGATCTCCCGGAAGCCCAGCGCATCCAGTCATACGGCTTCGATAGCGAGCTGTTCGCGTCAGGCGTCTTAGCTTGCAAGCTTAGCAAGCGCCGCAGCAGCGATGTGGTACGGTTTGGATCAGACCCGCCTCAGGATCGACTCGTAAGGAGGAGGAACCCGACTTCCTCGCCTACTCTAGCCGATAGACGGGGAGAGCAGAGGAGAGAAAACGTGAGTGAGCTAGCGGAGATGAAGTGCACCGCCTGCCGGGGTGACGAGCCCACGCTGACCGACGCCGAGATCGACGAGCTCCGACCACAAGTCCCCGAGTGGCAGGTCGTGGAGCGTGAGGGTGTCAAACGCCTGGAGCGCGCGTTCGGTTTCGACAACTTCGCCCAGGCGCTGGCCTTCACTGAGAAGGTGGGCGAGCAGGCGGAAGAGGAAGGACACCACCCCACGTTGCTGACCGAGTGGGGCGGGGTCACGGTCACGTGGTGGACACACAAGATCGGGGGGCTGCACCAGAACGACTTCATCATGGCAGCGAGAACAGACGAACTCTACCAGCGCTGAGCAGAGGCTCCCCCCTTATCGTGGAGGAAGAATGGCGCGGATTCTTGACGGCAAAGCCACCGCCGCGGAGGTGCGGGCGGAGGTCGCTGAGGGTGTAAAGGCTCTCAAGACGCGGGGTCACTCCGTGCGACTTGACGTGGTCCTGGTCGGTGAAGACCCGGCTTCCGTCACCTACGTGCGCAACAAGCAAACCGACTGCGCGGAGGTTGGGATAGAATCCCAGGCCCATCGGTTTCCCGACGACGCTGCCCAAGAAGAATTGGCTACGACCGTCGAGCGGCTCAATGAGGACCCCGAGGTCTCCGGGTTTTTCATCCAGCTCCCGCTGCCGGAGCACCTGGACCCGCGGCCCCTGCTCTCCCGCATAGACCCCGGCAAGGACGTCGACGGACTGAATCCCGAGAGCGCCGGACGGCTCTCGATGGGATTGACATCCCTTCTGCCGTGTACCCCGCACGGGATCGTCCAACTCTTGCGGCGCGGTGAGATTCCGCTGGAAGGCCGGGAGACAGTGATACTCGGCCGATCGAACCTGGTCGGCAAGCCAATGGCACAGCTCCTCTTGCGGGAGAACGCCACCGTCACCGTCTGCCACTCGCGCACGGGGAACCTGGCCGGGGTAGCCGCCCGCGGAGACGTTCTCGTCGTCGCCCTGGGCCGACGGGAGATGGTCGGCGCCGAGTACGTGAAGGAGGGAGCTGTAGTAGTGGACGTGGGGATCCACCAGAGAGGTGGCGGCGGGTTGGTG
>JAIVIG010000145.1 GCA_020200675.1 Actinomycetota bacterium | reverse complement strand
GTATGTCTTGTCGTACCAAGCCGTCTGCCTGACGAGGTTCACGCTCCTTGCCATCCGTTGGTGAGCGAACAGCGTAACGAGCGAGAACAGGGCCAAGAGCGCCGGGGTGGTTCGTCGGATCGCCAGCTCCGACCATTGCCGCTGCGTCTCTACCCCCAGATGCCGACGTGCTTCCTGGAAGGTTGTCTCCATCTGCCAACGTCGCGCGAACCAAGAGATGATCCGCTCCGGAGTGGCGCCGAGGTCGGTGCAAAGCAGGGCTTGGGTGGGGAAGGTGCCTCGCGGGTCGCGGACCAGCACCCAGCGTATAGGCACGGCATACAGCCCCGTGCTGTACCAAACCGCTGTTGCGGAGGCCATCTCGACCGTACGCTCCCTTTCGCCATACCAGTCAGTGGTCGTAGTGAGCTTCCAAACGATGCTCGGATCTTCGGCCACTACCGAAAGGTTCGGCAGCCGCTTGCCCTTGAGGCGAGGCCTCCCTATCTGGCCGGGGCGACGCGGAGGAGCCGACTCGTAGAGCGCGGCATCTAGGCGTAGACGGGTGATGAAGGTCACCGGCTTGCCCAAGCTTCGGCAACGAAACAACAGCTTAAGACTGGCATAGGCGCTGTCCGCCACGGCAACGATCTCGCGCTCTGGGTGCCACCGCCTTACTAGCAAAAGCAGCTGCCATGCCCACTCGGTTATCTTCTTGTGCCGCCTGCCCCGCGCGGCAGCATAACGCTCGGAAGGAGCCAGGGCACTCAGGAAGGGCAACGCCCAAACTCGCCCGGCCCAAGGGATCGGCACCAACAACATCACGCATACCCATCGCAGTCCGCTGGCCTTCACGAGGTTTTTATGACTCGAACGCACCGGGTCGCGGTAGACGCCCTTGGCGGCGATCTTCTTCCCGTGGCGTCGCTCCAGCGTCTCATCGATGCCCAATACCAGAGGGCCTTCGGGCACGAACGCCTTTACCAGCGAGCGCAATAGGACGCGGCTCGCCTCCACGCTTGACCAGGAGGCGCGGCTGAGAACCCGGTGGTAGCGGTGGAACCGCTTCTGTTGACTCAGCCCCATCGCACGTAGGGCGGAACTTACGGTCCTCCTCCCCGGAGCGAGGATCGCGCCGGCGAGCAACACCTGGACGTGGTGCCAGACGCACTCGGAGAACAGTGGCGCGAACGGAGCCAAAAGCCGTATCATCGTGGTGGGTAGGGTACGCACTTCGATCACCTCTCTTTGAGCGGACTGGTGACGAGCGTACCCTATCCTTTTCGCTCACAAATGGCTAAAGTCGAGCAGAAGATGGTTCTCGGAAACCCGCATAGCCCCGGTCCGATAAGGACCGGGGCTGAGCGTACTATTCGCCCAACTGCCGCTAAGCAACCTTCTCGGGAACCGGGCTTCCGGTGAAGCAGATTCTCGTAAGCGGTTAGACAAGGAGAGCTAGGGCGCGCCCGAAACCATCCTCATGCTCCCGGGAGACATCGTGCAGGTGCCCGACTCCGGACAGAAGTTCGCCTGTTCTCCCCACTCCCAGTCTCCCCCTTCTATGTACCAGCTCTCCTCGAGCGAGGGGTCGGAGGTCGAAGGATCGTAGCACCACCTGTACCACGCGAAGTACCAATACCCCTCCGACACGTCCCACGCCTTGGACCAGGGGGCGCAGACGTCCGCCTGATCTACGGTCCCCTCCTGCGCGCTGCCGACCGACAAGCCGGTCGCCACCAACATCGACGCTACCACTACCCCTACCGTGGCCAACAATACGATGCGCTTCAAAGCCCCCTCCTCAGCTACACCACCGACTAACTACTACAGGAGAGGGCCGGAGCGTAAGAGATCCGACCCTCTCGCGTAACCCCTCGCTGTCGTCAGGCGGCCACTTTATCCGCCAGCGGAAGCGGCCTGGTTCACCTCCTGCTCACAAGTCGTCTCGTTAGTGCCCCCGACCGTGATATCGGAGCTCACTTCATCAAACTCGAAGTCACCCGCGGTGGAGCTGTCCTGGACGAGGCTTATCTGGTTCTGGGCGTTGCCGGTGTTGGTTACGAAGGAGGGGGCGAGGCACTGGTTGGAGTTGTCGCCCGAACTGGAGCTCTCGAACGACTGGTCGACGTCCCCGCTCTCGGCCTCCTGCGCGGCTTCCTGGCCGACCGTGTTTTGGGCGTTGCCGGTGTTGGTACCGTCGGCTAAGGCAGGTATGGCCAACCCCAATACCATGGCTGCCATGCCCGCCAAAAGCAGCCGCCTCTTCAGAATGATGCCCTTCACGATGCCCCCTCCTTCATACTCGCATCACTGCCTGCTATTCGGTTGTTTCTCGGATCGCACCCCTTGGATGCCTCCCCCCTCTAGTGTGTAAGTATCCAAGGGGCGCTCCGATGCGTTAATGAATAACATCAGAGAACTAGGGGCACAAGATGAACCTTTTTTAAGAAGTGCAACGCTAAATCTTCACCGCAACGTTCGGGTAAAATTACCTCGAATGTGCCTCGTATACAAGGGATTGAGTAGTCTCCCATTAGTCCCCCGCTATCTAGTGTTACTCGTTTGGCTGGCGACCCTTCGGGGTACCTCGCTACGCCTTCGGGCGGCGGGGTGCTCGCTAAACAGGGCGGTGCCTACTCTCACTTCTCCCCGCCGCCATTTATCTAGCGTAGAAACGAAACCGGCGCTCATTCATCCGCCAACATCTGCGTGCGGGCGCAGGGTGCGCACGAACTAGGTATCCAGCCACCATTAAAACTATTGAGGACTAGACTCCTGCGCAGCGTTAGCTGCCTCCAGTGCCTGCTTGAACTCCCGAATAAACTGTGGCGGCCCCCGGAGGAGCCGCCGATAGAAAAAGTCGTAGTGTTAAGCTGCTGCTTACTCCGTCGTTTGATCAATCTGCTCCCACCTCTTAGCAGACACGAAGCGGGAGAGATGCCCTACGTTAGTTGTTGCCACCACCACGTTCACGTCGTCTTCACCACGCTCCAACACCACCGCCTGAGCAGCCAGGATCACGTCTGCATCGAGGGCCAAGTCAGAGGCGGTAGGCCGACCCTGGTTTCGCGCGTCTGCCCAGAACTGGGCCGCCTGGAGCATAGCCTCCGTAGTCAAGGGTAGGTAGCCGAGGGCTTCCTTGAGGTCGTCAAGTCGCCCGAGCCCCTTGAGTTTCCCTGCGCGCAGTAACTCTCGTCGTACCTCGTAGTCGGCGATCTCTGGCACCCTTACCGTGATCCCGGCCGAGCGCAGTCCTGCCAACCATTCTGCCGCCCGTCTGTTCTCGATCTGCGCGCGAGGATGGGTAACGAGTGACAGTGGCCCTGCGTCCAGCAGCACGACCTTAGTCAACGAAAAGTTTGCGATCGGAAGGTCGGTTTCGGTCCAACGCTTCCTTCAGCTCAGGCCAAGTCTCTTCGTCGTATCCCGATTCATCGGCGAGCCAATCTTCGAGGAGCCGGATGGCCTCTTCGCCGCTTCCTCGTGAAACCTCTTCTTCTTCCTGAACGGCTTGCTCGGCCTCTTTCGAGACCTCTTCGTAGTACGAAGACAGGGAATCGACGAAGCCGTCGTACGCCTCCAACGATTCCCGGGACAGCTCGAGCAGAGCCTCCCGATGCTTCCGGATCTGGTCCGCCAGGCTCTGCAGGGTGTGGCGGTTGAGCTCGGCCTGGATCTCCGCCTGGGCCTTGAGCAGCTCTATGTTGCCTTCGAAGAGGCTCCGGACGAGCCGGGAGTTGCTCTCGTGCATCGCGGTGGTGTTCTCCGCGGCTCTCTCGTAGGAACCCCGTATTGCTTCGGTCAGCCTCTCGACGGCCTCGTTGATCTGCTTCTGGTGTCGTTGGTCCACTGCTTCTCTCCTACTAGCGCACTCGACACCGGGATTATATCCTGGCTGCGTCGTACCCCGTGTGGAATTCTTGTCCGTGATGCCGACGCCCGGCCTCCCCCGCCGCCTCCCTTTCCGCGTAGCGCGAGCGGGTGTCGAGCCCGTGGATCCAGCGCCGCCTTCTCCCCCGGATGCGTGGCGCGTGCGATTTTCGAAG